>JABMPR010000274.1 GCA_013202895.1 bacterium
TGCCTATACCCGCCTGATCGCTATGAAGCTGGTCGCTTTGAGGGCCGCAGATTACATGCGCGCTGCAGCGGCGGAGGATAAACGTTATCTCCTCTACAATCCTGTGGTTAAGATGAAGGTAACCACCCAGGGTGAGAAAGTTATCGACCTGCTCTGGGACGTGATTGCGGCCAAGGGTTTTGAAAAAGATACCTTTTTTGATATGGTCACCAGAGATATTCGAGCACTTCCAAAGCTTGAAGGTACCGTTCATGTTAACATCGCCCTTATCCTCAAATTCATGGCGAATTATTTCTTCAAACCGGCCGATTACCCCGAGCTTGGACGAAGATCAGAAGCGGTGAACGATGACTTTCTATTTAAGCAGGGACCCGCCCGGGGCTTGGGCAAAATACAGTTTCATGATTATAGAGCTGTTTATAACAGCATAGAAATCCCAAATCTGAAGGTTTTCAAAAAGCAAACCCGTTTGTTGAAGATGTTGCTACTTTTGGCCAAACCCTCAGAGAAACAGCGCAAGGATATCGACTATCTTATGGCTCTGGGGGAATTGTTTACACTGGTTGTCTATGGCCAGCTCATTATCGAAAATGGCAGGATATATAAGCTTGACGACGCGCTTATGGATCAGATCTTTGATTTTATGGTGCGGGATTTTTCCAGCTACGCCCTGCAATTATATTCAAAAAGAAGCAGCACAAAAGTGCAGATGAAATTGTGCTCCATGATGATCAAAAAACCGTGTGTTAATAGCGCCCGATTTACTCAAATATGGGAACAACAAGTCTTTGCCCAAAAAGACCAGTATGTCATGAGTGATTGAGAGATTAGTGTAACCATTTTTGCGGTATGGTGTTAGTTTTTAGCGTTCTTCAATTGGTTTAACGACACTCACATAACCCACAGAGGTGGGCCAGCATGGATCTAAGAATTGCAGTATTAATTGACGGTGACAACATCCCCTTTGCCCATGTAAAGGAGATGCTGGAGGAAATTGCCAAGTATGGTAATCCAACTATCAAACGAATTCTAATATCTTTAGTCTATGAATTTCAAAACAACTCTCTGGAAAAAGCACACGATCAGGAAAAGATATGTTCAAAAAAGCGATTGTAAAAACGCCTGGTGAAAGTCTGGTAAACGGCCTTAGCAGGGCTGGGTTGGGACATCCAAACTATGAGCAGGCCCTGGTTCAACACGGCAATTATATTGATGTACTAAAACACTGCGGACTTGAGGTGATTATCCTGGAAAAAGATGAGAATTTTCCAGATTCCACCTTTGTTGAAGATGTTGCACTGCTAACTCCTGAGTGTGCCATTGTTACAAATCCAGGAGCCGCGTCTCGCAGGGGTGAGGTTGCTTCAATGCAGAAAACCCTGGAGAAGCATTTCATTCACATTGAAAAGGTATTTGAGCCAGGGAGAGTCGATGCTGGCGACATCATGATGGTGGGTGCTCATTATTATATCGGGCTGTCAGAAAGAACGAATCAGAAGGGAGCCCTGCAGGTCATTAAACACTTAGAAAGCTATGGTATGACAGGATCCACAGTAGAGCTGAAACATGTCCTCCACCTGAAAACCGGAGTAGCCTATCTGGAGCATAACAACTTGGTGGCAAGTGGCGAATTTTTATCAAAACCTGAATTTGAAAAATTTAATATTCTGGAAATAGATGCTGTCGAGAGCTACGCAGCAAACTGTATTTGGGTAAATGATCGGATTCTGCTCCCCGTGGGCTATCCAAAAGCGTATGAAACACTTTCACAGGCGGGTCTGGATATTATTGAAGTGGATGTTTCGGAATTTAGAAAACTGGATGGGGGGCTTAGCTGTCTTTCATTGAGGTTTTAGTTCAATACGCAGTTCACAATGATAATCAGAATAGCTCAGAAACAAGATCTTGGAGCTCTGGTGGAGATATACAACCAGGCAATAAACAGCGGTGATAAAACAGCCGATATATCACCATATCTAGCAGAAGATCGAAAAAAATGGTTTGATGATCATGATCCAGCAAAATATCCAATTTTAGTAGCCGAGCTGGAGAACACCATTTTGGGTTATTTGACGATCAGCGCTCACCGCCCGGGTCGTCTGTCGCTTCGACACACGGCTGAAGTGAGTTTCTATGTTCATTTTGACCATCACAGGCAAGGGATTGCCTCGCTGTTATTGAAGCATGCTTTGGATCTCTGTCCAACTCTGAAAATAAAGACTTTGTTTGCCATCCTGCTTGAGACCAACACAAGCAGCATTCAACTGCTGGTCAAACACGGCTTTGTGAAATGGGGTCATCTGCCACAAGTTGCAGATATCAGGGGTGTTGAAATTGGGCAGTTCTATTACGGGCGTAGAGTGCTCAAAAATGTGTAAGCGAAATTAGGTGAAACGAATATCAGCAAATTTCAATGTACCGTCTCACCGCCTGCTGTTGAAGAAGTCCCAACGGCGCTTCTAAAGCAAGACAAGCTTAAGTGAATCAGTCGATGTCCTGATGCTTTTGGGGGTCTGATTAAATATCCAATTGTAGAATGTCAATTAGTGACGTCTTTCTGTACACCAGGATTGGGTTATATTATCCAAAACAGGAAAGTGATGGAAATTGATGGATACTTATTTCGCTTCAGCTGAACGCGTTTCAAAAAAACAACTCTTTAGTGAAATTGCTACCGTAAACAAAAATCCGGTAATTGATGGATTGCTGCAATCCGTCGGCGGATTACTCGCGATTTTGAATGAAAAGCGGCAGACACTTGCTGTTAATGATTCATTTTTAAAAATGTTCGAAATTGATGATCCGTCAGAAACGCTGGGTCTGCGAATCGGCGAAATACTTCAGTGTATACACGCCTTTGATAAACCAGCCGGTTGTGGGACATCCAAGTTTTGTTCAACTTGTGGGACCGCGATAGCGACTATCTCAAGCTTCAATCAGAATAAAACAAGCGAGCAAAAATGTAGCCTGACGGTGGAAAAAGACGGAAAAGCTATTGATATTGCGTTACAGGTTCGGTCACATCCATTCCAAATCGAAGGCCAAAAATTTCTATTGCTGTTTTTGCTGGACATCACCCTTCAGCAACAAAGAGCTGCCCTGGAAAGGACATTTTTTCATGATATTAACAACATGCTTTTTGGGCTGGTTGGAGCAAGTGAATTACTATCAAGGACCTATAGTGAAAATGATCTGGTCAGGATTGTTCGGCAATCCTCACTGCGACTCTACAAAGCTATTGAAATACAGAGGGCTTTATTGGCGAGCGAGTCCAGCTCTTATAGCATTGTCCCGGAGGAAATAACAACCGGACAAATTCATGATGAGCTTTACGCCCTCTACCTTAATCACCCAGTCAAGAAGCACAAACATTTGCAAATTTCCACAAACAGTATGACTTATACGTTCAAAACTGATATTTCATTGCTTCAGCGTCTCTTGTCAAACATGATTACCAATGCACTTGAAGCCAGCGATAGAGACGGTTTGGTAAAAGTTTGGATAAAACATAGTGATAAGACAATTGATTTCAGAGTCCACAATTCCCAAGTGATACCTGAAGATATAAAACGGCGGGTTTTCCAGCGCAATTTCAGTACCAAAGCTGAGGAGGGACGTGGTATCGGGACTTACTCCATGAAATTATTTGGTGAGCAAGTATTGGGTGGGAAAGTAAGCTTTAATTCTTCCAGGAAAACGGGCACAACCTTTAAATTTCTGCTTCCGCTTTGAGCTCTCTATTGTGGCTATATTTTTTTCACACCAGCAAAGTCACCAATCGTCAGGACGATATCCTGAGTACTAATTTCAAGTTTACAATTTCCATCTCCACATTAAATTGATTTTCAATGACACTTGATTCCCAGATCAGCTCTCTACCCGGTGTTGGCTCCCGGAAGACTGAAGCTTTGTCAGAAGCGGGTATTCTTACCCGGGCTGATCTTCTGGAGTATTTCCCCCGGCGATATCTTGACCGCTCCACCGTTACATACACAACGGATTTACGAAAAGATATGGATGCCACGGTGGTGGGCAAGGTGAGTGGGGCACAAATGCGTCGTGGTCGTAAACGATCCTGGTTCGAGATGGTTGTTGCTGATGAACGTGGTTTCCTGAAATGCCGCTGGTTTAATGGAGCCCACTGGATCAAAAAGCGCTTTAAAAAAGGTGATGTGGTTGCTGTCAGCGGAAAAGTTGATTTTTATGGTGGGTTTCAGATGGTTCATCCAGATTTTGATATTCTTTCCGATGAAGGCACCAACCCCATCAACACTGGGATAATTGTACCTCTTTATCGATCGGGTCAAAAACTACAGTCTGCTGGTCTGGATAGCCGAGGATTCCGTCGACTTTTACGCCCGCTTATGGAAGGTATCGAAAATAAGCTTAGTGAGTATCTCCCAGTGGACGTCATGCAGCAGTATGGCTTGATCGGTATTGGAGAGGCCATCCGCGCCATCCACTTCCCCACGGATATGGACTCACTGAAGCAAGCTCGCCAGCGCTTGAAATTTAATGAGCTTTTCTTTATGCAATTACTCCTGGCGGTTCGTCGGCAGAACCAGATTGAGGTAACAAAACAGAATCGTTTCGACTCTTATGGCGAATATCTGTCCTCTCAATATGAGAAACTTCCCTTTGAACTGACGGCCGCCCAGAAACGTGTTATGGGAGAGATCTGGGAAGATCTTAAATCTGCACATCCCATGAACCGCCTACTCCAGGGGGATGTCGGATCGGGAAAAACGGTCGTCAGCCTTCTGGCTGCTGCTATTGCTGCGGGGAACGGGTATCAGACGGCCATTATGGCGCCAACGGAAATCCTGGCGGAGCAGCATTTTAAAAATGCCGTAAAATTTTTTGAGGGAACACCTATCCGGGTCGTTTTACTGACCGGCTCACAGACAACGGCCAAAAAGCGGGATTTGCGGAAAGCCTTAAAAGAGGGCTACTACCACGTGGCCATTGGAACCCACGCGTTGATTCAAGCGAAAGTTAATTTTAAAAACTTGCAGGTCGTGGTGATAGACGAACAGCATCGTTTTGGAGTGCTCCAGCGAGGTGAATTACTGGAAAAAGCCGGGGAAGCGGATGTGTTGGTAATGACCGCCACCCCCATTCCCCGTACATTGTCAATGACTATCTTTGGTGATCTGGCAGTTTCCATTCTAGATGAACTTCCAGCAGGAAGGCAAAAAATCCTCACTCGCAAAGTTGATGCCCACGCGCTTCCCAAAGTTTATGAGTTTATAAAGGATGAGCTAAAAGCTGGTCGACAAGCCTTTGTGGTTTTTCCGCTCATCGAAGAATCTGAAAAAATAGATCTTGAAGCAGCGACCATCGGATTCGAAAACCTGAAAAAACTTTTCCCTCAATTTCAGGTGGCCTTGCTGCATGGCCGCATGAGCTCAGACGAGAAAGACAGTATTATGCAGGCTTTTTCGCTGAATGAGATTCAGCTATTGGTTAGTACCACCGTCATTGAGGTTGGGATTGATATTCCCAACGCAACGGTCATGCTTATTGAAAATGCTGAGCGATTTGGACTGGCTCAACTGCATCAATTGAGAGGCCGTATCGGTCGAGGCAAATATCGTGGTGTGTGTGTGCTGGTCCATCGAAAAATGAGTCCCGATTCCATAGATCGACTGGGTATCATGCTAGAAACCACAGATGGATTCAAAATTGCCGAAGAAGATTTGCGCATCCGGGGGGCCGGGGACATCTTTGGCACCCGACAATCCGGGCTGCCAGCCCTGAAGATTGCCAACATCCTCTTCGATGGCGCCATCTTAAAAGATGCCCGCCGGGCTGCCTTTGATCTTATCAAAAAAGACCCCCATCTGCGTCAGGGAATCCATGCTGGAATAAGACAAATCATACTAGATAAATATTCTGAATTTTCAACGATGGCGGGCATTGGATAATTAGCACCAGTTTTTCGGGTAGCACCCAATTACAATAATTGACCCTAATCACAATTTCGTCTAGTCGGAGTTGGAAAAGGACTGACCTGGGTATTATCTTTAAGCTTTTTAATTGCTGGAGGAAGTTATGGTGTTTAAGTGGACACCAGAATTAATGGTAGATAACGGTTCGATTGACGAAGACCACAAAAGGCTTTTGGCTATAGCAAACTGAGTCCTCAATGTGGATCATCCCAACCAGGAATCAGAAGAGCTAAAACAAATCATCAGGGAATTGTATGATTATGTCAAAGATCACGTTAAGCGGGAAGCGCAATTGATGCAGGCTTTGGGATACCCGGAACTGAAAGGCCACCGTGAAAAATATGAGAATATCGTACGCGACATGAATCACCACCCTACAGCATCTCATCATATGGCAGTGATCCTCGATAACTTTCGTCAGCTCGTGGACAATTGGGTGATCAGCCATATCATGGAAAAGGATAAAAAATTGGCATGTTCCTGGAGGCTAGCCAGCAATCGCCGACCAGCAAAGCATGGACATTCACTGATATTATCTGGCCTCTATTAACGTTATGCTATCACCTGGCCTAAAAACCGAGTTAGATAAGCGCAAGCTGTCGTTGGTCATCGCCGGAGAGGTTGAGGCGTTTCCGGAGAAGGCAGACATGGTTACACTCCCCTCTTGGCCAGAGTTCATGTTGCATGATGCTGTAGCGAATAAATACTGGGCAGAGCTTAATGTCAAGCATGCTGATTTTCAGTATGCTCTGGTTGAAAAAGGTTCAAACAAGTGGGTCTCTGTCGGCAATAGCATTCCGGTTCGCTGGTCGGGGTTATTGACAGCGCTTCCTGACGCAGGCTGGGACTGGGCTTTATCCTCTGGAATGGAAAGCGGGCAGTTACCTAATCTATTGTGTGCATTATCGATTCAAATTCTCCCGCTTTATAGGAACCAGGGCTTGAGCACAATCATGATCCAGATTATGAGGGAGATAGGAACTCAATTTGGCTTCGACCAATTAATCGCACCAGTGCGACCGAGTAAAAAAAGTGATTATCCGTTACTTCCAATGGAAACATACATTGAATGGTCAAAAGACCATCAACGCTTTGATCCCTGGTTGCGGGTTCATGAACGACTGGGAGCCCGGGTACTTAAGGTGTGTCCCCAGGCAATGAAGATATCTGGGACTGTACAGGAATGGCAGGACTGGACAGGACTGTCCTTCCGGAGTAGTGCCGAGTACATTATTCCCGGTGCTTTGAATCCGGTAAAAATAGATATAGAAAATGATCTGGGTGTTTATGTTGAACCCAATGTTTGGATGCTGCACAGTTCTGATGAATAAAAGAAAAAGAATGCTATGATTAAACTGAAACATCTCTCAAAACAATTTGAATCAACCCTGGCTGTTAATGACCTGTCTTTAAATATTGAAAAAGGCGAACTTTTTAGTTTTCTGGGACCCAATGGAGCAGGGAAAACCACAACCATAAAAATGATGGTCGGCTTGATGACACTTAACTCAGGCTCTATTCATATGGGGGGCTTCGATATTGAAAAGGAGCCCAAAAAAGCCAAAGCCATTATCGGTTATGTACCGGATTCGGCCTTTTTATATCAACATCTGACAGGGATGGAATTGCTTTTAATGGTAGGGCAACTTTATTCCATGGATAATAAAAGCATCCATCAGAAACTGGAAATACTTATCGAGCGCCTGGTTATGCGAGAATGGCTCGGTGACAGGGTGTCGGGTTATTCCCAAGGAATGAAGCAACGTGTTGCATTTGCCTCTGCATTTCTACATGAGCCAAAGATTTTGATAATTGATGAGCCTATGGTGGGATTGGATCCCAAAACCGCCAGGATCATCAAAGACATGTTAAAAGAACTCCGTCAATCAGGGGTAACCATTTTTATTTCGACCCATAATCTGAATGTGGCTGAAGAACTCTCAGATCGAATTGCAATTATAAACAGGGGAAAACTCCTGGGCGTGGGCACCGTAGAGTCATTCCGTACCGTTTCTGGTGAAAAAGAAAATCTGGAAGAGCGCTTTCTGAGAATTGTCGAAGAAGAAGAGATGGCCAAGGGCTTGTAGGGACAATCGAAGGAAAAGTGAAAATGCATTCAGAAATAAGATTTAATAGCTGAAGTAGATCGGAGAGTCGCTTATTATTTCCCAACATGCCCAGCTTTTATTTCGTGTAAAAAGCCAAAATTTAAGCGGATTTCTTTCTGGAGTATTCAAACGCAAACGCTTGGAGATAATAGTCTCCAGCACTATCGTTCTTGGGCTAATATTTGGCGGCTACAGCTTATTTCTCAGAGGTGGTGAATTTCTACTTAGACAGGGAGAGTTGGGAGAAGTTTTCCTCGATCGTTTGTTTTATCTGGGCTGGTCCATAATTTTCTATCTCCTTATTTTATCAAATCTGATCACGGGCTTTTCCACTTTTTATAGATCACCGGAAGTGGCATTTCTAATGACTCTGCCCGTTGATAATAATCAGATCTTCCGGGTCAAGTTCGTTGAAAATCTTGTTTACAGCTCCTGGGCGCTTCTCATTTTAGGAATCCCACTGACCTTAGCATATGGGGGACTCCAGGGCTTAGCCCCGACACAGTATATGGTTGTCTTTCTGGCGGGGATTATCCCCTTCCTCTTTATTGCCACAGTGTTCGCCGCATTATTACTCATGATTTTGGTTTATTTCTCTCAGTTTGTGAAAATGCGAACCCTGTTTATTCTTTTGGGCCTCGGGTTCTCGGGTCTCTTTTATCTTTATTTTAGCATGAGCCAGCAAGATACCCTGTTAGGTGGGGGGTTAAGTAATTTTCGAGCTTTAGGACGCTATCTTGCTAATCTCTCCCATACCCCCTTTCCGTTTATTCCCAGTTATTGGCTCAGTAAATTGTTTCTTGATAGTGAGAGTCTCGTCTGGGTAGAACGCCTGTTCTACTCGGCTTTGTTCTTAACAACGGCAGCCATAGGTTGGGAAGTTATCTCCTGGTTTTCAGAGAAAATATATTTTCAGACCTATCAGATCATGGAAGGGCAGGGAGAGAAAACCGGACGGAAAACCATAAGTAGGGTCTTCAAATTCAGCTGGCCCGGTCTGCGATCGCCGACCAAGGCCTTGATCTCCAAGGACATGGTCCAGTTCCTGCGTACACCTCAACAGTGGGTCCAGTTCCTCATGATGGGATTTTTTATTGCTGTGTATATCATAAATCTAGCCCGGGGGAAGGTCCATTTTGAGGATCTATCACCGTTTTGGCGATCAACTATCTATATCTTCAATTTTGGCTTTATGGGATTCATTCTATCAGCTCTCACGACTCGTTTTGTATATCCAGTAATCAGCATGGAGGGTAAAAGTCTCTGGATGCTCCAAATGTCTCCATTTTCCATGAAACGGGTTTTTATTGAAAAGTTCTGGTTCGCATTTTTTGTCATATTTACAATGACAGAGGCGGTGGCCCTGGCATCCAACTTTTTTCTAGGGCAACGGTTGGAAATTTCAGTTTTAACCAGTGGCTTTTTATTGTTGACCAGCCTGGCTCTGATAAGTTTGTCTTTAGGTCTTGGTGCAGTCTACGCCCAGTTTGACGAACCCAATCCCATGAAAATAAGCAGTGGATATGGCGGGATTATTACGGTGGTTCTGAGCTTAATTTATGTCGCCTTTTCGGTCACTTCACTTATTATAGTAATCAATTTGATTCAGGGAAATGGCTCCAATCTCTATATAGGCGGGACCGTTGGTTTTATCTTAATATTAACAGCTCTCTATACCTGGCTACCGTTGAAGTGGGGTTTTCGAGCCGTAGATAAATACGAGCATTAGGATCCCAAGCGCTTTATATATAACGGCCTGGAACTAGCGTCTGGCCTTACCTGTTATCTGATCAATCGAAATTGAGAACACTCTGGTGGTCTGCTGAGCCGTCTCAATATATAAGTCACCGGCATCAATGTGCATCGGTGAGTATTTAGCAATCAGGGCTTGCAATGACCTAATCTTGCTCTCCCCTGTTCGTTCAATGATTTTACCAAAAACGATGGCGCTCTCATAACGGGTTGAAAATTTCTCCTGGAGCAATTCGGTCTTCCCGACCACACAAAATGACACCTGCTGGTTGAGCATAAAATTTGAGATCTTATGTCCCTCCAGGGCGGAGTGAAATTCAATACAGCCATCAAATATGGTATAGCTAACAGGGACTCCGTAGGGTTGACCATCGGCCCCTACAGACGAAACTACACCATATTCACCAGCTTGAAGAATCGTTAGCGCTGCCGCGGCTGAGAGTTCTCTATCTTTTCGACGCAGAGGGTGTTTCATAGTGCGGGTTTTAACGCTCGGTGATGACCACCTGTTCCAGGACATCACCCTGGCGAAGACTATTCAACACATCCGTGCCTGAGGTGAGTTTGCCAAAGACCGTATGACGACCATCCAGATGAGGCTGAGATGCGTGAGTTATGAAAAACTGAGATCCATTGGTACCAGGACCAGCGTTTGCCATCGATATTACATTATCAATGTGGCGCAGCGGATTGTTTTCAACTTCGTCTTCGAACTGGTATCCTGGACCTCCCATTCCAGTGCCTGTCGGGTCGCCACCCTGAACCATAAAATTTGAAATAACACGGTGGAAGCTGATCCCATCGTAATAACCTTCCCGGGCTAAAAAAACAAAATTATTCACGGTTTTAGGAGCGTAGTTCGCTGAAAGCTCCAGGGTCATGTTGCCCCTGTTGGTAGTGATCTCTGCGCTATAATCCTTTTTTGGGTCAATCTGAAGCGTTGGCGCTGCTTTCCATTGTTGAGACATCTATGTAAATTCCTTTTGTTGAATTGTTAGACTTGTCGTCACAAAATATGAACAGCACCGGTGATCCCAATTAAATAAAAGTGACTCTGGTTACTGAGGTCGACTCGCAAGGTTGACGGCAAAATCAGACTTTATTTGACTGGAGTTGCCGACGACAGCCTCCATTTGGAGGGTCCTGAAAGTGTCGATTTATGTGATGATCGTTATCTTTCCTCTCAATTTTATCATTGGCGGCGAGGCAAATTATTTTTATCTCCGATTCAGCCTGTGGTGGGGTCGCTTATGGATTATTTGCCAGATCCACCCACGCACATGCCCTGCTTCGTGATTCTGGCTTACATAGCTTTCTGGTTGGTGTACTTACCTTGTTTGCTAAAAGATTTCGTGAGTTCTCGTCCAGCTTATAACCAGGGGGCATCCGATACAGAATAGAGGCAGTTTTCGCGAGGGACATTCTGGAAATTTAATTTACATTTAAAAACTTACGAAGGCTTGAGCTCATTGCATGGCGCAACAAAACCAAAGCCTTCGTAAGTTGTTTAGTCTTTAATCTGTTTTTTTCTTATCAATTAACCCCATGAATGCTGGAATGATGATGACCGTGGTGAAAAAACAGGCTCCAACACCAAAAATGAGTGCATAAGACAGGCTTGCATATCCACGGAAGGGCGAGAACATCATGGATCCGAAGGCTAACATGGTTGTCAGAGAGGTTAACAGAACAGCTTTGCCTGTACTGGAAAGCACGGTATAGGCTGATCGAGGTCCCTCCAAGCGCCAGCGATGGACCACGTGAACACCATCATCAATACCTATTCCCAATATCAACGGGAGAGCCATAACATTCATCATATCAAGCTGAAAGCCAAAAAGCTGCATCAGTCCAATCATCCAGATTGCTCCTGCAGCAAGGGGAAACATGGCAATCAGGCTATATTTAAAACTCCTAAAATCTATCAAAAGAATGAAATATATGAGCACGAGTGAAAGCAAGGCGGCATTGCGCCCATCACGACCGATGATATTAAACAGCGCCCGCATGATCACTGGCATTCCCGTGCTGCGGTCACTCACCAGCTCGAGTTCACTACCAAATTGATCCAGAAAAAGGCGATCCTGCCAGATATTTCCCGAAGGCAAGACCGTTGTGAGAAACAGAGATCTGTCCTTGCTGGCATAACGATCAACTATTGACACAGGTAAAACATCCAGGGTCAGTGGTTCGGTGTTCGTCATTTTCAAAACACTTGCAGTGAAGTAGTCCGCATAGCTATTCTGGAACACGTTGAGGCGTTCAGTTAATTCAGCCTCTTCCAGATTTAGTTGTTCATATAGCCGAGTAAAAATGGTGTTGGAGGGTGGTTGTTCCATGCTCCCAACGATCTCTGTACAGCGGCTGAAAACTTTGTCTTGTCCCCCGAGAAAGGCCAGGGACTGGAACTCCATCACATTCATTTCCAGACGTTCGATCTCCTGCCGGATGGTCTCCAGGTCCTGACTCGTCAAGACAGATGCTTGTGCTTCTGCCATGAGGCTTTGGATCTCTGTGATGTATGGAATTCTTTTGGCTTGCTGCCCAGATGACGGTAGAAATGTTGAAATATCATCCACAGAGGCTACCGAGGGTAATTCCTTGGCTTTCTTTTTTAATTCTCGTGATTCTTCAACACTTTCTGCAACCAGGTAAGCGAAATCCATACTCAAGTCAAATTTATCCTGGACCGTATCTTGAAGCATGATACTGGGTAATCCTTCGGCTTCAAGATCCATCATATTGTGGTTGAAGGTGATCTTCTTGCCGGCAAAGGCCAGCAGGATGGTGATGACGAGTACACTAACTAAGCTGATCCAGGGATTGTCCTGAATGAGATTGCCAGCTTTTCCCATTGAGGTGAAAGTAATATCTCTCGGTTGAGATTTTACCGGAAGTCCTTTTTTGGCCAAACGTCGCTCTTTCCGACGCTCTCTTACAACCAGAAAGGATGGGAGTACCACAAAACTAGAAACCATAACAGCCAAAAGACCGATAGCAGTGACCAGTCCCAATTCACTCATAGCCCGAGAATCCCCGATCATGAGCGCCAGGAAGGCAACAGCGGTGGTTAATGCACCAGTGGAGACGCCCTTTCCACTCTTTTCCAGGCCAGCTAAGGTGGCCTCCTCGAGGGAAAGCCCCTTGGCACGCATTTCGGTAAAAGTTGCGATAACATGAATTGAAAAATCAATACCCAATCCAATGAGAATGATCATGAACATAGCTGTCATAATGTTTAAAACAGGAACGACAAGGGCAACAAGGCCCGCAGCCCAGATCAAGCCAATGATCAGATTGACAAGCGCCAGAACAGGAGCCGCGGCCATTTTAAAGGCCATATATAGTAGAGCGCCTATAGCAAAGAGAGAAAGCAACATTGAGAGTCCAAGACCCTGGGAGCTATAGTACATCTCATCTCGACCCACGGCAATAGCACCAGAGAGACCTGCCTGCACTTTAGGATGTTCTTTGAGGACATCATTCAGGACAGCCTGAACCGCATCAGTTCCATCCACGATCATGAAGGCATCCATCATGCTGAAGGTGGGTACCAGATTCATAATAAGTGCCTGTCGGTCATAGGAAAGAAAGTAGGGTTCACCAAGGAGGAGTTTATCTACGGCCGATTCAGCTGCGGGTGCCTCGATGACACCGGTTTCCAGGGTTTGTTCCAGCTCCCCCAACCAGCCATAAATACCGTTCAAGAAAACCAGAGCTCCGTCCTCTTCTTCGCGAGAAGAGATGGATTCTTCGGGTTGGATGAACTCTTTTTCAAAAGAGCTGTTCATGTTTGTCAGAAGACCTGACAGACCAGGATCTTGAAAAACGTCTTTCAGGTTCTTCAGGTCATCTGCTTTCATGAGCATAAATCCATGTTCTTTCATGAAATCCAGATCGGCCTTATAGTCAACGCGACGGACATAGACTGTGGGTTCAGTATCTTTCCCGGGGATGGGAAGAGGACCCAGGACCCGGGGAGCCAAATCGTCGGCAAAGGCTTTGATGTCGGCTTCTTCTCCCTGAGCTACGACGATGATACTGGATGCTGATTGAAACTCTTCCAGTATACGGTCGAACTCGATAGTACGCTTATCTCCCTCTGGGAGCATGTCAGACCATTTAGGTGTCATGGACATGCCGGCTGACAGGACCATTAATACGAGCGTCACTCCCGCTATTCCCCATAGCATTAGTTTGGTCCGGTTTACAGCCAGATCGGCCAGTTTTTTGATCAATCGTTCTCGCATGATCAATCCTTTCTTAGAACATGTAGTTCCATTTAAAAATTACTTACTAAGCGTAGTCTTAAACCCCAGTCCTGGAGTCCAA
>JABMPR010000275.1 GCA_013202895.1 bacterium
ATAATATACTATTGCGAACCCTTAGTAACACAGCAGATGGAAGCCTTAGACTCGCCCGGAGGGTGAAAATAAATGAGAATAAACGGCTCTTGTCATTTTTACTATTTGGGTATTTTATTTGATATTAACAATTCTTTCTAAACCCGTTGCTAATCTTTATTAAAATGGGTTCTCATTAATTTTCATGCAAGATTCAGGTATGAAATTATCCTTTTACTTCTCACCGAACGCAAAGTAGACCCTGATGTTGAGATGGAATGATATCTTCACCTTTCCACCCAAAAACGGAGAAAGCACATGGAAAATAATCCCCGGAGACTTTACTACATAGACTGGCTAAGGGTTCTATCCATGTTTGCACTTTTTTTCTTTCATGCAGACAGGTTTTTTAATTACGACGACTGGCATGTGAAAAACACAGAGCTCAATATTATTTCGACCATTCACATCTCCTTTTTCTCACAATGGATTATGCCTCTGTTCTTTGTTCTATCCGGTGCAGCCATTTTTTATTCCTTTAAGTTCAGATCCGGCCCCACCTTCCTATGGGAGAGAGTTAAAAGAATCTTGGTTCCTTTAGCTATTGTGGGGTATTTTGTAACCAGCCCGCCCCAGATGTATTTTGAACGTTTAACTCACAACAGATTTGAAGGCTCCTTTTGGGATTTCATCCCAGCCTATTTTCAAGGAGTCGATATGTTTGGAGGCAACTTTCCTTGGCATGCATTCCATCTTTGGTATCTGTTATATTTATTTGTTTTTTCAATGATCCTTTTACCACTCTTCAAACAGAGGAAAAACCAAAAGCCTAGTATATTAAGCAGTTTTTCCAGCCGGCTTGAAAGTCCCTGGCGTCTGATGCTACTGGTGATTCCTCTGATCTGTGTAAATATCTTAATAGATTTAAGCGACCTTGATTTCATGAGAGGCACCGGTGGATGGGATCTATTTTCTTATCTGTTTTTATTGATGTATGGTTACCTGTTTTTCTGCAATGAAAAAATACTGGAAAACATTAATCGCATTCGGTCTGTCTCCTTAATACTTGCAATCATTCTTTCCATATCCGGTTTAGTTATTTCATTCGGAATAAAACCGGAGATCTCTGAAAACACACCAATACTCTATTTGTGTGTAACTTTCATTCGCTGTTTTCGTGTTTTGCTGTGGATTATTGCATTAATCGGATTTGGAGAAAAATACCTCAATTTCAACACCAAATTTTTAAGTTATGCTAATGAAGCAGTATTGCCATTTTACATATTACATCAATTTGTCTTGCTATTGATTGGTTATTGGGTGGTTCAATGGCAGGTCAACGCTTTGGTCAAATATATTGCTATTGCAAGCCTGTCTTTCATCGCAATCATGGGATTCTACGATATCATTATCAAACGGTTCAGAATTGTACGATTTCTTTTCGGGCTAAAACTAAAATAATAATAGTATCTGGATAGGGACTTACATCACTGAGCGCGCCGCTGAATCCAGACGCTCAGAGATGATTATCCAATCATTGGCTATGTCTCAGGCTATAAACCATACTTCGGAAAATGCAGAATAACTATGAGTGCATACAACGCCAAATACTATCAAGGTATGCCAATCGGCCGAAGAATTCATGTCATTGGCAATAGCTGCTCTGGAAAAAGCACTCTGGGCGCGCAGCTGGCGATTGCTCTTTCCATTCCATTTGTAGAATTGGATGCATTAAACTGGGAACCTGGCTGGGTCGGTCTGAACGAAACGAATCCTGAAGAACTTGAGCTGCGGATAAAAAAAGCGACCGATGGAGATGGATGGGTTGTTGCCGGTTCTTATACGAGATTTTCACAACGGGTTTTCTGGCCGCGCCTAGAGACGGTCGTTTGGTTGGATCTGCCCATACATATACTCATTTGGCGCATGCTCATTCGGTCCTGGGTACGCTGGCGTTCAAAGGAATTGCTTTGGGGTACCAATTATGAGACCTTTTGGTCGCAACTCAAGGTTTGGAACAAGGAAGATTCGCTGCTGTGGTGGATTATCACTCAGCATCGGCGCAAGCGTCGCGATATGCTGAAATTCACTGCTGAATCGCGTTGGCAACACATAAGGTTTGTGCGGCTCAGATCATCGTCTGAAATCGATGCATTCAATATCCAATTCCATCAAAAGCCTGATGTGACGGAATCTGCAGATTATTCTATTCTTGAATCTTCGCTACCCAGAAAATATTAACAATACCACCACAAATCAGCAATATTCTGCCGATAAAGGGGGCATTGCGCTAATAACTGGCAATATATTACCAGTTCTCGCCTTGCGCTTGACTTGCTTCGCAGGGACGGACCGCGGCGAGCTTCCACTCAGTGGAGCGCCTTTGCTATGTTGGCACTCGCGGCATGGGAGCTCTCGAATTCCAGCCCGCCACGCTCGGGCCGCCAACCAGCAACCGCGCAGTGAAGGTCGAAAGACTCGTCGACTTGTCAAACAGGATTCTTGCCGAACGCGCCAGACTCGGCGGCGTCTTCTCCGGTAATGATGACCAAGAAGCCATCAATGATA
>JABMPR010000276.1 GCA_013202895.1 bacterium
CATTTTTGAGAATTATCTTCCGCGCAATGTTTAGCTACTGGCGCAAAATAATAGACACGGTTCGCTTTTTTCATTTGGGTTGGTTACTCCTAGCCAGCTTTAGTATCATCCTGTTTATCCTAGGAATCTGGGAGATACTTGAGCGACAAATATTTCAGCAAACTTTCGCTTCTTCTGCTGCATCTGGATTAATTGTGAGGGGATTTTTGGTTTTCATTCTGCTCGGATGTTGGACAATTTGGATTGTTTACCACTTTCGCATTCAGCTCATAAACCAGCTTTCTGCTACTGAAAATCGATACGAAAATATTGTCGAAAATTCTGCTGATGCGATTGTCTCAATTGGTCAGGATAATCAGATTCAGAGTTGGAACAGGGGTGCTGAGCGTCTCTTCGGTTGGACGCCTAAAGAAGCCATCGGTCGACCGATTGGTATAATGATTCCAGAAAATCTGCATCATACTGGTGAATTATTATGCCTTGCTTACGGTATTTCAAAAGCACATGAAGTGAAAAACTATCAAACTGAACGACTTGACAGTGAGGGTGGAAGAGTACCGGTGAACTTGACTGAAACCGCCCTCATCTCCAATGGTGAAGTGATTGGACGCTCACAAATCATCCGTGATATTTCTGAACTCCAGACCATCGAGCATCAAATGCGTCAGTCAGATCGCCTTGCAATAGTGGGACAGCTGGCAGCTGGAGTTGCTCATGAAATTGGTAATCCTCTTACTTCAATTTCTTCTTTGGTGCAGCTCCTGGAACGTCGAATGAAAAATCCTGATCATATCAGTAAGCTGGGCAGGATCAGAGCCAATATTGAGCGGATCACAAAAATAGTACATGAGCTGGTTGATTTTACAAGCCCTCAAGCAACTGATGTTCAGGTTGTACAGATTAATGATGTGGTTCAAAATGCTGTGGGTCTAATGACCTATGACAATCGTAGTCAAAAAATAAAAATTGAACTAGAATTAACCCCCACGCTTCCTAGGGTCAAAGCTTCACCAGACAAGCTCCATCAGGTAGTAGTAAATCTACTTGTAAACGCTTTCGATGCGATGAAGGAGAGAGGTGACAATATTCGTATAATTACATCAGAAAATGCATCATCTGTATCCATCAGTGTACAGGATAATGGCGGTGGAATGATTCCGGAAGTTATGGACAAAATTTTTGAACCTTTTTTTACTACCAAGGACGTAGGAAAAGGAACTGGGCTTGGTCTGTCTGTGAGTCATGGAATCATAAATAGCATGAATGGGAAATTAAACGTTAATAGTGTACCCGGTGAAGGGGCAACCTTTTTTATCGAAATACCAAAGGAAAAATAAATATGAACACATCTGTCTTAATAGTTGATGATGAACAGGAAATTAGAGATTCTCTTTCAGAAGTTTTAACTGATGAGGGATTCCTTACTTACACAGCTGAAAATGGGGCTGTTGCACTGGAAATGTTGGATGGTCTACATTACGATATCATAATCTCGGATATTAAAATGCCCGGGTTGGATGGGGTTAGTTTACTTCAGCGTGTTAAAGAGATAGCACCGGATACATTTGTCATACTAATAACATCCTATGGTTCAACCGAAACTGCTATTAACGCCATGCGGCTCGGAGCCATTGATTATATCCTGAAACCGATTGACTTTGATGAACTCATCTTAAGGATTAAGAATGTCGATCTGCACAAGGAATTGCTTCGCGAAGTGAGATTCCTGAGGCAGGAGATATCTGCAAAATATAATTATGAGCATATTATCGGTGAAAGCGTGGCGATGAAAAGCATGTATAAACTCATTGACAAGGTTGCCCCATCGACCTCCACTGTATTGGTTGCAGGTCGCAGTGGTACAGGTAAAGAGCTTGTTGCTAGAGCTATTCACGCTCGCTCTGAACGTGCACACCGACCTTTTGTTGCAATCAACTGTGGGGCGATCCCGGAGACATTATTTGAATCCGAATTATTTGGATATAAAAAAGGTGCTTTTACTGGCG
>JABMPR010000277.1 GCA_013202895.1 bacterium
GCCCATGCTTGAGCTGTGGGATAACACCTTCTATTACTGGCAAGTTCAAGCTGAGGATCTATCTGGGGCAATAACAGTGTCAATCGCTGGTAATATTGAAGGATTTGCGACATTTGTTGTGAACACCGGAAACGAAGATCCCTCTGTTGTTGAACTAATCTCACCAGACTCAGTAATGATTCTCACACTGAACCCTGAAATGTACTGGACTCCAGCATTCGATCCAGATCCAGGTGATCTTGTGTCTTATGAGATGCATTGGTGGGGTGATGGGATAGATATTGACTCTGTATTAACAGATACCAATGCAGTCATTATTCCCAGGGAACTTGAGGACAATACCCGATATTTCTGGGATGTCATTACGATGGATAATTATGGTGGTATCTCACATTCAGCTGAAGCTATTTTTTGGACAGATTTATTTCCAGAAGCGCCTGTTGGGTTTGCATTGACCAGACCTGAAGATGATGAGACAAATTTGTCCCCGACACCATCATTCCTTTGGGAATCTTCATCTGATCCTGACCCTATGGATTTTGTGCTCTATACTATTCAAATTGCAGTTGATTCTAATCTTGTTGATATTGTCTTTGAAGTGTCTGAACTCTATCACCCAGGCATTAGTCTAGAGGAAGAGAACCAACTTACAGACAATTCAGAATATTGGTGGAAGGTCATAGCAATCGATGCAGACTCTTTAACTACCGAATCTGAGACTTTCAAGTTCACTGTTGGAGTTGTTTCAATTACGGAAGAGATAGCACTTCCAACTGAGTATGTATTACAGCAGAACTTCCCCAATCCATTCAACCCAACCACGACACTCAGTTATGGATTACCAGAAGATTCACAGGTCTCATTAATCATCTATGACATTCGGGGTAATACAGTAAAAAGTATTGAATCTGGATCTCAAGTGGCTGGTTGGTATGATCGTACCTGGAATGGAATAGACGAAGCCGGTCTTCCAGTAGCAACTGGTATTTATCTAGCCAGATTACAAGCAGGATCATATACAAAGACAATCAAAATGCTCTATCTAAAATAAGAATTAAATTGGAAGAACATCCCCTATCAGATTACATGTCGGGAGGCTGGCTCACTGAAGTCCTGATTGATGGCAAGTGGATTAATTATGATCAATGTGATGATAGTAGAAAGCCTGAGTCGCTAATTCCTGGAGCAGCTTATTTAGGAAAATCTAAAGAAGTTCGGCTCAAAGGAATAACTCAAGAACCTATGAAGAAACCAATGTACTTTTGGAAGATAAAGGAGTGATTAATAGCGGATACATATGTACAGAGCTGTGGACCGGTAGAGCGTGGATCAAGTTAAGAGCGTTAAATAGCAGACCTTAGCCATAAAGAATAAAATCATAAAAGAAGAGAGGAAAGTGAAATGGTATTTAATCAAAATCGAAAAATCTCAAAAGTAGTCTCGGTATTGGTGATCTGTTCACTCATATTGACAACAGCTTCCGTATTTGGTCAAGATGCCCCGAAGGATTTTTATTACGAGGGACAAGCTGCAGCACAGAGGGATTATACTGGAGGTGGAGCAGTAGTTGGTGGTCTGGCAAGTGGTTTATTATTAGGATTAATTGGTTGGGGGATTGGTTATCTAATTGTGGCAAGTCAAGACGGGGAAGTGCCTAGGCATTTAACCACTAACCTAAATACTTCCCAGCGCATGCAATTTGAGCAAGGTTATAAGGATTATGTCAAGAAGACAAAAAAAGGTAAGTTCAATTTGGGTGCGGGTATTGGAACTGTGGGTGCGATTCTGCTTGTATTAAGCACAGCAGCTTAGTCTAGGAGAAGTAAATAATGAGCCCCCAAATGATGTCAACATTGAAGCGAGGTTTTTGGGGGCTCTTTGGAATTTTACCTAAATTCCTGGTAAGAATGGTTCTAAGAAGAAGTTGGACGAAAATATTAAGTGGCAATATCATCTGCCTCATCACAAGTTTATCGAGGTGACTTACTCTCCGAGGATTGCACAACGAAAATGAAGACAAATAAACAAAAATAGGCAAAGCACTTCTGCTTATGAGTGCATCTAAATACAAGTTTGTAAGGGGGGGATAAAATGCATACTTTAATAAGATTATCGATCATACTAGTATTTTGCATAATGAATGCTCAAGCCGATGACATTCGGTTCAAGAGTGGTCAAATTCTACAAAATTGTGTTGTAGTAGATACTGTAGGTACGCGATTGAGGATCGAATCGATAGATGGATTCCGTACTTATCCCCTTC
The DNA here is from genome assembly GCA_013202895.1 of bacterium. Classification (GTDB taxonomy): domain Bacteria; phylum Fidelibacterota; class UBA8477; order UBA8477; family JABMPR01; genus JABMPR01. The sequence goes on from JABMPR010000277.1 coordinate 2,264, forward strand.
ATACGATTGATTCCGTTATTAAATCACCTGTTATTGAGACTCAACCAACGGTTTTAATTGGCGTGGATAGTTCCCTAGCACTAAATAAAAAATATGAGCGATCTGAAACAAAGCAAGCAATTCGCTCATCAATGCTTGCACAAAATCAATTCAAAAACTATAAATACCCTAATGCATATTTACTTCCTATTAGTGCAATTGGGTTAGGGTTAGCATGGGATTATTTTTCTGAGTATGGGGATATTAAAAAAACGATAAAAGACTTAAAAAAAGACGCCAAACCATTAAATATTTATGTTGACACATCTGATCTTGAGGATCAAAGAACAAGAAAGCTTGTCTTAGGAGTGACTTTTTTAACTGCTGGTGTGATTAATTCAGTATTTGCCCTACAGCGTGTTGAAGTCTCAGCAACAAACAATTCAATCGGTCTATCATATAATTTCTGATAAGGGCAATTCTAGCGGTTGTACTCTATATGACTTGAATCGATGACCAAAGAGGGGAAAGATATATGAATATGAGTAAATCAAAGAAAGAAAATCCAGATGGGAAAATAATCGATGAAACTGAATTGGCACTAAAAGAAGCTGAAGCAGCCTATGTTTCCACACAAAACGCGCTTCGCCAAATATACAAAAAACAAGGAATGTCTACTGTGGAGATTGACAAGGAATTGTCACTCCCTTACAGTAAGAAACAGGTTAAAGAATTTAGGATAATTTTTGATGAAATGCGAGCCAAGTCAGCTAAAAATAAGAGCTCTTGAATTAAAAGATATTGAAGGGTATCCGGGGAACAGTTAGCTCGGAATAGGATAGCAGGCTCCCATTCCGCAGGCTGTGTTTGGGCAGGCTGAAATCCATTGATAAGATCAAGATAAAAAGATTCACTATAAAAGTTTGCAAAAACAAAAATATGTAGTATTATGGAACATAATGATTAGTGTTATGTATAATAAATCAACAATATCAACCTGATCTTTGTAATATCCGCTATGGTCGCGCAGTCTAAAAACTATAACTTGATTGATTTTACGGATGCCTGCGAGACCGAAAGTGAGACACCTTCACCGAGAAATCCTTTAGTTATTTGTGAGCCGGATGTGTTAAGAAGAGCTAAGCAGGATTTCGGTTTCGAAAGTGATGAAGAAATTATTTTAGCAATCGCGGATGAGTCACTTGAAATCGGGGAATTTGTGAGACCCTCAGTTAAGGAGGATGACCCAAATATGGGTGCAGATATAGATGGATACAATTTTACCTACGGCTGTTGTGATACCGGATATTTAGCTTTTTATAAGGTCGGAACCAATGCCACATTCATAATAAAAAGTTGTCATGTAAGTGATGAAGGCAATTACCCCTTTAGAGATTTTAAGTCTCTACTCAAGGGAATAAAAGGATAGAATATGATTGATAACAATATTTCATGCCCACTTTGTGGGTCTAACGATGGGACGACAACTAAGGAAGAGACGACCCTTGAGATACCATTCTCAAGTTCTCCGGTAGTAGTACAGGAAGTGTATTCATGTAATGAGTGTGAATACAGGAAAAATCTCAATCCAAATGATGAGGCTGTAGCAGAAACAAAACTGGCAGCTGAAAAAGAATCAGTGATCGAAATGATAGAAAACCTATCCTCCTTGGGTTTTAAGCAGTCCTACATCGAACATGTGCTGCAATTACCTCCACGAACACTTACAGGGTGGAAGGGAGGTTCATTTTCGAAAGCTGCCCTTTCATTGATGCGCGCGATTACTGTATTTCCTGAGATACTTAAAGTAGCCCAATTTCACTGGTCAGAACAAAAAATTAAAGAAATGAAAATTAAGGCTTCTTTTAATACCCTTAGTGAGATGATTCCAGTTTTTGCTGAAATGGATTATATCCAACCACCTACCAAAACAATAAATATTAATATCAGAACAAATTCAGATGATTCTCAAGTGGAGGATGTTGCAGTCATAGCGGAAAGAACCGACGAGGATCCCCATCAATTTTTAATTGCCTCAAAGGAGTTGCTTAATCAAGAGAACTCAGATACGGTATACAATTAGATGACTATACAAATTTAGCTGAGGTACATGATGAAATTAATAGATATGATAGTCTGTGAGGACATTCGACCCGAAGCAGATGGACGGATTTCCGTGACAGGAATATATGATGATATTAATGTGGAGGCAGTCCTCGTTCCCAAAGATAAGGATTCGCATCCAAATGTTGATGATCATATGGCTGTTCCGATGGAATTGGCAATACTGTTTAGGTTTCAGATTGAGAGTGCAGAGGACAAAAATTTTACGAAACATAGTTGTGAAATTACTCTTGATGATCATATGGTCAGAACTGTCTCTGGAGCAATGAAATTAAGAGATGAATCAAAATATTTGCGTATTCATCACCGAAGGTTTTCATACCCCTTGGATAGGGATGGCAAGCTGGCATTTAAAGTAACACTAACAAAGGATGATGGCTCAAGTCAAGACTTCATCCCGTTGAATTGTCCGGAAGTCACAAGGAGAATTGAGGTGCGAGACACGGCTCCAACTGAAGATGATTTTGGACAGAAATAAATTATTGTTTTTAGTAGCTAACTGGAGGATCTCAGGACACTGAAATTCGGAATAGGGTATTTGACGTTCATATTTCTTGATCACTCTTGAGATCTTTTTTAAATCTATTTCAATCGAATAATTAATAAGCCTTTTTGTACGCGCCATTGGTCATCTCCCACTATAAATATGTCAAGTTAAAAACTTATCAAGTGTTAACAAAATAGTGCACATTTGTGCGCCTTGCTGAAGTTTAACAATATCTTAGCCAAAGGGAAACATTGAGGATAGCTCAACATATTGAAGGTAAAGGGATTGAGGCGAATATGTCCCCTGATCCTGGATGATACTTATTGTGGACTGATACTCACGCACACGACCAATACCTGTAGCATGTAATCAATATTTAGTGTGGTAGGAGCTGGATTGGTGTTCTTGGGGGTGTCAGCTGTATTCAAGCCATGCAAACACACTATCCAGGAAAAATAGGATCTCAAGTTTGTCGATAACTGGCTATTAACTCCTTATTGAGGCTATATATGCTCAAAGAGCTAATGAGACGATTAATGGCTTCATATTTGTGCTCAAGATTTTGTCGCATCTTCAAATCCAATTCTAATAATCTGTTGCTTGAATAATTCTGAAAAATATTTGTGTTTAAAGCGTAGTTCCCAAAGTGGTTTTAAAATGTAATCATCCGGATGATTCATCCTAAATTCATGCTCCTTAAGATACAAAAAGATATTTTCCCTTTTGAGTCTAGGAATATGTTGATGGTCTATTAAGAATATCGTCCAGAAAAATGTCGGCCAAGAGTGCATCGGAAACTCATCATAAGCTTTAATTTTTGGATTCTGAAAATTGTACCACATTATTCTCCGCCCTCTAATAGATTTGAAATTGGGATAGTGCATTACCATACCATACGCATTCATATTTTCTAGCTCGCGAAGAATATTTTTAGGATTTACATTATAAACGACTGAGGTATAAATATTTGTCATTGAGGATAGGATGCCGATCGTCAGTTCAAAGCCTTGATGATCTCGACGTCTATTAATTATTCCCTGTTCACCAAAAAAGCTCTCCTGAAAACCTGCTGGAGTCAGAAAAGATTCAATCCCTGGGTAGGAAGACTCTGCGATCATTAACCTATATTCTTTATATCTTTTGTGAATCGTTGCGTAGCTTTTGTTCATATCAGTTGCAACTTGCATTGGAGGTAATTGTTTGGAGAAAGCAATTAATATATCGACATCATCCAACAATCTCTTATTAGAGTATTTCTTCTCACAGCTCTGACATTTTAGGCGGCCATCACCTAGTTTGTTTACTTTAAGCGATCCACAATGAAAACATCTTGGGTGCTTCTCGGTCAGCTCAATTAATTCTCGTTTCATCTTAACCAATTTACAATATAGTCCGGAAAATAACTATTAGATTATTTAATACCGGCCGGAGTTCGCACATAGGTTAAATACATTATTATTAATTGTTAACAATCCTATTTGACTTGCTTCATATTTCTACTTGTCCCCCACTTCCTTCTATATCCATCTTCCCAGCATGAGAAGTATTTCAATGGTAAAAACGAAAACAACACATCTGCATCGAGGCTAGATGGATGTGAAATTGGTAGGATGAAGGAGAAATTTAATATGGAAAAAGAGAATCTAGGAATGACACCAAAAACATTAATGGAGGTCACCGGAATTAGCTTAAATCAATTGGTTTATCTGCGCAGAATGAATCGACTCCCGATTCTAAAACAATCACCGGGACCTGGGTATCCAACGATATATGATCCTAAGTCTGTCGATATAATTAGAACTCACTTGAAAAAAGGTAGTATTGATGAATCTTGATTCTCCCTGGATGACAGTAGCTGAAACTGCAATTTATATCAGATTATCGGTTACAAGCGTGCGACGCCTCCTTAGATCCCAAAAGCTAAAAGCATCGAGAAAGTCTTGTGGCAGAGTTATCCGTATTCATCGGCAATTTGCTGATGCGTATTTACTTGGGTTTCCAACGAAACTTACCAAGCGACAAAAAGAGACTATCTCAGATTTGCACAACGAAGGTTGACAATGACAAAGTCAAAAATCAACAAGAAGATATAGAGATGACCATATGCAGATAATCAAATCACCATCAAAACGCGGATCAATGGGATCAGTACAAGCAATCCCAATTGAGAATACTGCAAGTGCAATACTGGAAGCGTCTCTCAAGGACTATAGACAATATCAGTATAGCAAAATGCTTCCATATAAAGATGACGCATTAGACTTGAAGATGCATAGTATTGATTTCTCAGGGGTGATTCAACCAATAGTCCTTGAGTTTGACCACGACACGCTTGACCATCAAAGGGAAAGAGCTGAAGTGTTAGCTAGCCATCTTCAAACACCAATATGGTATGTGTTTAGCGGCAACAAAAGTCATCATATCTATATCTGGTTTGAAAATTTTGCTAATACTCCTGAGGAATACAAAGAGAAATGTTGGAGCCTTTATTGGTGGGCGTGTGAAGAGTTTCCAGATTACTTCTATTATGCGCTGGAGAATAAACTGGTGGATAATCCCAACGTTCCTCAAGAGCAGCTTAAAAACATACCAGATAAAAATTTGTTTAATGCCAGCTATTACGCTCGACAGGCTGGAGGGAGGCGGGTCGATGAAAAATAACCAAGAACATCGTATCCTTAATGACCTAGACACACCCGTTATGAGTATCGATACTCTGGAAATAACTAATCGTCCAATTAGAAGGAAAAAAGTCTCAAAGATTCAGACTTATTCTGACCAAGTGTCCCAATATCAATTTAACCCTGTAGAAGATGTCGATTTCAGGGAGTTTCTTGAGCGTGATACCGGAGTTGAGTTTAATAGCGAAAACAAGATGAATCCTTGCCCTATATGTGGGCATAATGACAGTTTATCTACTGTCCCAGACAACCCACAGATAATGAATTGCTTTAGTGATCAACATAATAAAGCCTTTAATATTTGGGCTTATATGGATCGGGTTCATGCGTTAAAGGGCTATCGTGCAGTGAAATATATAGCCCAGGTAATGAGTATTCGGTTGAGTGAATCTACTGTATCACCTCAGATGCGAAAACCTAAACTTAAACTTCTTTCAGCTGAGCAAATTATTAATGATCCACGACCTAAACCTGAAGACTTGATTGGTGGTGGGCTACTTCCTAGTGCAGGTCTCCTTGTAATAACTGGATCTGAAAAAGTTTTCAAGAGTTTCATTTCACTGGAAATGGCTATCCACCTTGTCTCTGGAGGTGACTGGCAAGGTCATTCAATAACCAAACCATATAAATGTATCGTCCTAAATGCTGAAGGGGGTTACTACTCATTACGAGATAGGTTAAAGTCTATGATCGAAGGTCATAAGAAATCTTTTAATCATGAGAATCTTTATCTCTCTGAAGTTGTGTCGCTCAATCTGCTAGAGGCTGCAGACTATAGCTTATTATCACAAGAATTGGCAAAACATAAAGCTGATGTATTGGTTATTGATCCTCTTGTTCGATTCCATGATGGAGATGAAAATGCTTCAAATGACATGGCTGGGGTGATGTCAGTATTACGCGAGCTGATTCAACAGTTTAAAATATCTATAATACTCATTCATCATGGTACAAAAGGAGGCATCCCTATGCGCGGGAGTAGTGTCATGCTGGGTGAATATGACTCAATGATGCATTTAACGACAACGCAAAAGGATGCTTCCCTTAACATTGGAATCACTCTCCGTCACGCACCAAAACCACCAGATATGAAGCTCATATTCCACCCCGATACATTCTCATTTGGACAAGTTAGAAAGCTACACACTACAGCTAAAGAAGCTATTAAAGAACAATTAATTACTGGTGGAATGGAGCGGAAAAGGTTGAAAAAAGTTGTGCTTAAAAAGTCGGTAATTGCTGAAAGGACATTTGATAACAATCTACGTCAGATGATAAAAAATAATGAGATCGTAGAGAAAAACAATTTCCTAGAACTTTCGCACCACTGATGATGAAGACAAATAAATACCCATTTTTCTTCCCGTCTCCCGATTACCCACGGGAGGAAATAGTCGGGAGGTATTATCTGTACTCCTTATGTACCAACGTTTTAGGGCTGATTTCCCGACCTCTAATTTCTCGCCCGACTCTATTCTATTGTTTATACAGGATTTATATCGTCTCCCCCCGTCCCTCTATAATAGAGAGGCAGTCAGGAGATACTGCTCTCTCTTATGATAAGGAAGTATTGATAAACTTGAGGTACTGTGGATGATAAGTCTCATACATGGTGATTTCTATTCAGAGTATCGGGATCTTGAGCAAGGATCATTTGATCTAATACTTACTGACCCTCCTTACAACCGACTTCAGTCAGCAGGTCAGGATTGGGATGTAAAGATAGACTGGGATCGAACAGAGAGTATTCTTGCTAGTCTAATTAAGCCAAACGGCTTGATAATTCTGTTCTGTGATTTCCCTCTAGCCGTTGAACTGTCAAATACGTTCTGTCATAAGCTGGTGTGGCATGGATTACACATCTGGCATAAACCAGGTGGCGCTCCATCAAATAAATATCATCCTTTAAATGACACTGAGCATATCATGATATTTAGGAACAAAGAAACCAAGGTGTCAGATCTAACCTTCAACCCGAAATCTGTTCTTCCTGTAGGTAAGCCATATTCAAAGCGCAATTCAAGTCCAGATATGCCAACAAGAAGGCAACAGAAAAGCTCAATTAACCATAATCCAACTGGAGAGCGGTGGGTAAAGACCCTCCTACATGGTCCATCTAAGCCCAATATGACTAAAGAGGAGCGAGCTGGTATAAGTCACCCTACGATGAAACCCCTTGATGTCCTACAGCCTCTCATTCGTTGCTATTCAAATCCTGGGGATCTGATTCTTGATCCTTTCGCTGGTTCCGGTTCAACACTTATAGCAGCTCATAATGAAAATCGTAAGGCTCTGGGTTTTGAGATTGAAGAAACATTCTTTCTAGAAGCCAAGGAACGGATCAGACAACGATTAGCCCAAGGTGAACTGTTCCCAGACTTATCCACCCAGGTGGAGTTGCTATGACCTATATGTGGAAAGTAGCTCCCCTCACTTTTTGGATTCAGACAGATGATCCTGCAATTGCTCGGAAACTATCCAGACGTAAATCACTGAAACTGGTCGCATGGGGTGTGAATGTTTATTTGCGTGTTTTTCAAATCTCAAATGTACGCCCAGATAACGCTCGCAGACTGCTTAGGCATATAACGGATCAGGAAAGTAAAAAGAAAGCCGTCAGCGGCTGATTTGACATGAAAACCTACTCATATATGACCATCAAAAAAGATTCACTGAGCAGAAATATTAATTATGCTTTTAGCAATAGTTGCATTGGTATACCGTTTGATCGGTATCTATATTTTAAAGGTAACGGGTATAATCTCATATACTTAGGGGCATCATAATGGCAGCATTGAGAAAACTTAAAGGTAAATGGTATATTAGGGTACGCTTACCCAATGCCAGAGAGAAGCTCATTGGAACAGGTACCAGTGATGAACGTGAAGCCAAAAGACTTATGAGGTTGGTTCAGGAAAAAGAGTTCATGGTAAAAGCCAAATTGATTGATGAATTTGAGCTTGAACCTCTTACCCTTCGGGAAGCAAAAGATCGATTCCGCACCCATTGTAAAAGAAAGAACCTGAGGGAAGAATCCATCAGAAGCTATTCAACCAGTATTGAAAATTTATTTGAGGTGATCAGTCCATCTTCTAGTGTCCGTGCATTGAACAAGCATGTTGTTCAAAAACTGCAAGAAAGTCTTAGCGATCGAGACTTGAAAGAAACTAGCATCAATATCAATCTCCGCTCTGTACGTGCATTTATTAACTGGTTATATAGGGAAAAGCTTATCCCCGAGCCGATCGAAATTGATTTTCTAAAAGAGGATCGCAATCTCCCAAAATTATTGCTACCTGATGAACTTGATAAAATTTACGCTAAATGTACAGATGATAAGATGAGGGCAACTTTCCGTGTCTATGAACACTTGGGGATAAGATTGGGTGAATTGCATCAATGTGTCAGGGATGGAAATTTTGTTCGTGTCACCGCTTAAAATGCCAAAGGTCGAAAAGAAAGAATTATCCCTCTCCCCTTGGAGGTCCAGGCAGACTTTGAGTTAGCAACTACAAATCCTTATAAGAAAATGCATATCACCAAGACCTTCACCAAACTGAGAATAAAGGCTAAAGTCTCAGATGGCAAGACCCTGCACTCACTTCGCCATACATTTGCCGTTAGAATGCTAATTCAGACAGACAGCATGGAAATAGTGAAAAATTTACTCGGTCATAGTGACCTTAAAACCACCCAGATTTACACGAAGTTCCCCCCTGAATACTTGAAGTCAATCCTCACAGATAAACTATCGAACAAGCCCCTCCCACCACCTGCAGAAGCCTGATTTCTGCACATATTGGGATACTTGCGGGATACCTCTAATTCCAATACTTCTTAAACCCTACTCAGTAACGATTTCACATCACCAGGTAAATAATACATAATCAACTGCCCGCTAGGTAATTGCAGAAATCTATCCATTTAGATTAGTGGTTAGTTTGAGCAGGTACCCCCACCCAGGCAACGGGGGCGCCCCCGTCAATTCTGTTATTATGTCGTGCTTGCACACCAGAAAGATTTTTCTGGATGATAACAATATATATCATGAAGTTGATACTATCCCTTTCTAGGTTATTTTAGGGAATAAATATTTCAGGAGAGGGGTGCGATTAATATGGAATTAGTTCTAATCGTTTCTGGTTTGATTGGTGCCGCTTATATCTATTCCAACCTTTATCCAAAGAAATCAATTGAGAATAATAAGTCCAAAGAAAGAAGATATAAGAAATGTAGAAGCTGCGGACTGGAAACTCAGGACGAGGAGATGCCAGATGACAAGTTTGTGTGTCCTGACTGTGGTGGATTTGATTATGAATTATCTTTACATCTTGGAGAAGAAATATTTATTCGAGAGACTGCTAGAGGCAAGCAGATAAATCCAAACCTAAGCTCGAAGAAGAAAGTAAGGGTGGAGTTTGTTGAGGGTGATGATTATTCTCACGCA
>JABMPR010000278.1 GCA_013202895.1 bacterium
AAATATGCGAGTGTGCTAAATGAGTTTCTGGCGTCGGCTGGCCACTCCCAGATACCCCCCTGTGACCAGATAAAAATCTCTGAACCGAGCGCTAGGGAATCAGTCTTTTTCCAATGCAAATAGCCATCAAATCTATCGGAGCCCAATTTAAGATTATCGTTAAAGTTCCACACCAGGGCCGTAGTATCAAACTCATACATGTAAAGCGGATTAATCTGATGATCATATCCAATCTCAGCCCTCAAGACCTTTTCTCCTGACCGATTCTCAAACTGAAGTCGGTGCCGCTGCTCGTCATATATGGTTACCAGGGCAAAACGCTGATGTGATCTCAGTTTTGAGTTCCACCCATAACGGGTTGAATCTCCCAGACTATTGTGGTACCATATGGTAAAATCTTTATACACTCCATCCCCCTGCTTATAATTCACCAACAATGATGGCGCTGTGGTATCTGCTACTGAAGTCAAATCAGGATGCATTTGAGACCAGAGTGATTGATTTATATCCAGGGGTAACCAAGCCTGTCGGTCTGTATTCAAAGGTTCTCCACTAATGGGCTGCAAGGTGGTCAGGTCTCGCCAATCCTCCAGGACAATCCCCTGCATTCCAAATGGACGATAGAATTGAAGATGACCCCAGGTCCCCGAAACTGCACCAAAATCTGGAATGGTATTTCCAACAACAGCAATATTATCTATCTGGCTCATCAAGAGTTTTGGCGCCATCAGCAGGCTGAGAATAAGAAGGTTTGCCAGGATTTTCATATCATTCCAGAATCAAACGATGCATAAGTAATTGACGATTAATCAAGCTGATTAATGCAGGCCCGAAAAGCGAAAAAATGATAGTGTTCGAGATCATATGGACCACAAAAAATAGCATTCCTGTACTGATGGTGCCCAACAGGCTAGTTTCGCTAATTCCTGCTGTAAGCAAAAAACTTAGCGTTGTCATAAAATCATAGAATACTGTGATGATCAGACCCAGGGCTCCCAGCATAACTGATAAACGGACCGAGCTCTCCCAATTATTTATCATTCCTGAAGCAAAACCTCCCAGTAATCCAGCGAAACCCACACTAAAAACCTGGAAAACGAATAAAACTGGAAATCCTAAACCAGACCCGATGGGATTAAGAGCTGAAAATATAGCCTCACCCAGGATGGCAACAATAAACCCGTGCCTGGGACCCAAAGCAGTGCCCCCCAGGAAAGCAGCCAGAATCACTAATTCCACATTGGGGATGAAAACAAAAACGATCCCCAGGGTAGCAATCATACCCGTCCACAGTGACATAAGAGCCAAGCGACGATATTCACTGAGTGACATCCCCATCTTAGGCCTGATCTTCGCTCCCTTCGGAAAGCTCACCTTTTAACAGTGGGATACGAAAATAATTAAATCTATTGGTCCAGGAACCCGGTTCGTGATCTTTTTCCATTGCTTCCAGCATCATGTTCATTCGGGCATCCATATCATCAATATAGTGCAGCAAAAGTGCTTCCCTGAACTTTGGCTGTTTGGGTGACTGCCATTCGTATTTGCCCTGATGAGAAAGAATCATGTGCTCTACTTTCAATTGCAGATCCTGAGGAAAGTCTTCAATCTCCAGCATAGCGGCACGAGCCAGATCACGTCCCATTACAATGTGCCCCAGGAGCGAACCCTGGTCAGTATACCCCGGTTGTTGGGCTGGATTTAATTCTAGAATTTTCCCAATATCATGCAGCAATATCCCGCTAATAAGAAGATCTCGATCGACCTTGTAGTGGGGCGCGAGTTGAATCCCAACCTTTGTCATTGATAACACATGTTCAAGATACCCACCCAGCCAGGCGTGATGGAGCTTCATGGAGGCCGGATGCTGCTTGATAATATCAGCGTTATTTTTATAGATTGAAGTGATCAACTGCTTCAGATTAGTATCAGTCATGGTTTTAATAATTCCAGCCAATTCCCGCCACATCTGATTCACATTATTTTTGGTGCTGGGGATCAATTTTGAAAGATCAAATCCATATTCCCCATGTTTCCCCTCGGAAGCTTTTCCTATATCCTCCACTTCCAGCTGAAGTTGCCCGTGGTACTCGCTCACTCTGCCCTTGACAACAACAGCATCTCCCTCATCAAAGGATTTTTCAAAAGCAGGTACATCTTCCCAGACTTTTGCTTCGATTGACCCGCTATTATCCTGTAGATCCAAATGCAAATAGGGGTGGTTGGTACGGGTACTGCGTAAATGTTTTTCTCTTACTAGAAAGAATCCCTGAATATGGGAATTTTTTTTAAAGTTTTTGATACGAGTAATTTTAGCCTTCATACTAGAATCTACCTTCCTCAATTCTCCGTGGAAACAGTTTAATTAAATTTGCTTATTAGACAAATTCATTGCGATGCATTGAGTGCTCAAAACCTCATACATCTGACTATCCCCTACCAATTGAATTGTGTTTGTATACATTCTAACCTTCTGAGAATCAGCAATCAAGTCCAAACATGATCACTATTTGAGAATATTATCACTAAAAGCAGGCAGATGATGGACAATGTTATGGGTGCTGCCCTTCAATAGCCGCTGCTACTGGCAGGATTTTAATATGCGGATTGGAAAAGACTTCAAAACTGATATTATTGGGAGTTATAGATCTGTACTAATGAAAGTGTCAAAATCCTTCTGCTCATTGAGATTTTGTAGTACAATTTGCCCCTCCATAGGCATATGATAAACTAGACATCTTCGCAATGCGCGATGTATTGCCAACTCACCCCCATCAAGTGCTGATCTAAAAATAGGAATGCAATTCCTACTATAAAATGCGAAAAGTGGCTCTTGCTTTCCTTCAGCATTAACTGGAATCACAGCCGATACATTATTGAGATGCTTATGCATTTTTTTTACAAATTTCATATGGATAATGGGGATATCCACGGCGATTACAAAATTGTACTCTGAAGTTGAGGCACTCAGGGCAGAGGTTAATCCTTCGAGTGGTCCTCGACCCTCATGCTCATCTCTAATCACCCTTAAACCTAAATATGACAGCTTCTGAGGGTCGTTGGCAGAGATGATGATATCGTCAAAATGTTTTTTTAAAATGCGGACATGCCGTTCCAGCAAATTTTCGTTACCAATCCTTAGGAAGCGTTTATCGGTTGCCATACGCCTGGCACTTCCACCAGCCAGGATGATAGCTGTGCATGGTATACACTTGGATGAGCCCATTGTTAAAATTCAGTTACTTGCATTGAGAGCCTGCTCCAAATTTCGAAGATCTGTGACAGGTTGTTGACATGTATAGTCCTCACAAATATAAACTGTGAGACCATTATTAATAGCTTCCTGATATTTCAAAAATCCAGAAATGGATGCAATTCTCTCAAAGTCTTGTTTTGGGCGATATAAAACGAGCTTATGAGGATTATAGACGCCATTTATTATTGCGGAAGTTGCACTTAAATCATCTAAATCCCCCGTTATCACAATCTCCTTGGATCCTGCCACTTGAGTTTGCACACTTTGGAGTAGGGATGCAAATCCGCGCGGGGCTCTCCGAACCTGACTGGAGAAAGTCTCTCCGATTTTCATTGAAAGTACTTCCCATTGGGGTTTTTCGGCTAATCTCCCCAAATAATATAAATTCTCTGCCGCAACTGAATTCCCCGACGGAATTGCACCATCATAGATCTCTTTCTGACGCAAGAAGAGCTCATTGTCTCCCTCGGCAGTAAAGAAAAAAGCTCTATCAGAATCATCCCAAAAGTGCTCAATTTGTATAACCTGCAATTCCAAAGCGATTTCTAAATACTTAAGGTCAAAACTAAGTTCATAATAGTTTCTTAAACCCTGAATCACAAAACTGTAATCATCGAGAAAACCAGGATTATCACTGCCATCCTTCCTTAACATGTGGTTTAATTTCCCCTCTTCAGAAATCATATCGCTCACCAGAAATTCGGCCAGGGCGCCAGCTGCTTTAGTATAGCGATCATCTCCCATTGCCCGGGCAGCCCTTGAGAGTGCTGTGAGTATCAACCCATTCCAATCAGCTAGAATTTTGTCATCGAGACCAGGGTGAATCCGATCTTCGCGTACAGCGTATAATTTCTGACGCAGTTGTTCCCACTCATAACCTCCAATATGAGTTGTATAGGCATCCATCTGGCTCAAGTGGAAAATATTGGTTCCAGCTGGTTTGCCACTCGCTTCATCCATAAAATTGCCTTCGGCTTGTATATCAAATGGAACTGAAAACCTCTCTAACCTTTCATCCCCGATAATTTTTTTAAGTTCATCCCATGACCAGACATAGAATTTCCCTTCCTCACCGTCGCTATCGGCATCCTCGGCCGAAAAGTAGGCTCCATTTGGTGATAAAAGTTTATCGGTAAGGTAGAGGAAAATCTCATCCACTGTTTGTTTATATATTGCATCTCCGCTGATCTGCCACGCTTCCGTATATGCAAGCATAAGGGTTGCTTGATCATAAAGCATTTTTTCGAAGTGCGGGACATGCCATTGGCCATCGGTACTATACCGGTGAAATCCGTATCCAATATGATCAAATATACCCCCCAGGCGCATTTGCTTCAGTGTGTGAAGCGCTATTTCGATAAGCTCTTGTTTGCCTGTTCTATGACCTTCTCGGAGCAGGAAAACAAGGTTATGGGGAGAGGGAAATTTTGGAGCACTTCCAAATCCTCCATAAATTTTATCATAGCTTTTGCTGAATTCAGAAGCTGCAGTATTCAAGACTTCTTCATTTAGATTTTCACCATTACTACTGACTTTTTGTTGTTGAAGCGATTGAATTATTTGATCTGAAGTGGCGTCAATTTCAGCTCGATTTTCATGCCAGGCCTGGTTGATTCGTGGCAAGAGATCAAGCATTCCGATTCGACCTGGTGCCGAGATCTTCGGGAAGTAAGTTCCGGCAAAAAAGGGCCGTTTCTCAGGGGTCATTACAATGGTAAGGGGCCAACCCCCGCGCCCGGTAAGTGCAGTTGCTACGCTCATATATAGTTGATCAATATCAGGACGTTCTTCACGATCAACCTTGATGCAAATAAAATGCTCATTCATGAGCCGCGCCACCTCTTCATCTTCAAAGGATTCATGAGCCATCACATGGCACCAATGGCAGGTCGAGTATCCAATGGAAAGGAAAATAGGTTTATCTTCGCTACGAGCCCGTTCAAAAGCTGCTTCTCCCCAGGGGTACCAATCCACCGGATTATGGGCATGTTGTAATAGATAAGGACTTGTCGAATTTATCAATCGATTTGTGTGTTGATCTTTTACCGTCATGGAATCTCCCTGACACGAGAATATTATTATGAAAATACCTGTTAAAAACATGGTATTAATCGTTTTTGTTTTGCTATACAGAGCTGGTCTCATGCCTCAATATATCATGGCCCAGCTCCTTTGCGATATTTTTTGTCCCATTTGTCTTGTGAAGGACTCAATGGATTGGAAAAGCTGGTTTATATCAGCATCAGTTGTTGAAGTTTACATAGTTAGAGACCATTTTTATTGGGAGTTCCAGAAAATACCTCTTCTTTACCCATATAGTAATTCCAAAATTCCCTGGAGGAGGCAATAATTAATGGATATGAGATGCCGGATTTGCTCTCAAAATTCCCTTAATTATAATAAGGCAGTTTCGCTTGCTGCCATGCTTGCAACGACATGTGTGTCAGACTATATTGGGCGGCTTTTTTTAAACCGCCAATTGGCAAGAAGAATTAATATTTGATTGGACTACGGATATTTCCGTAGCGTTCAATCCTCAAGATAATTGTTTGCGATAATGAGCGCAGGAGGAATTTCAAAATGGGTGTGATGAATAAAATGCGGGACAACATGGCCGGGATTATGA
>JABMPR010000279.1 GCA_013202895.1 bacterium
CCACCAACACCAATATCACCAGCTGGTACATCTGTGTTAGGACCAATGTGACGAAATAATTCAGACATGAAAGCCTGGGTAAAGCGCATTACTTCGATATCAGATTTGCCTTTTGGATCGAAATCCGACCCACCTTTGCCACCACCCATCGGAAGTGTAGTAAGTGCATTCTTAAAGACTTGTTCAAAACCCAGGAACTTCAAAATCCCAAGATTAACACTTGGATGGAAGCGCAAACCGCCCTTATAGGGTCCGATGGCGCTATTGAATTCCACACGAAAACCACGATTAACCTGTACCGTGCCGGAGTCATCAACCCAGGGAACACGAAACATGATAACACGTTCAGGCTCAACAATACGTTCCAGTACCTTGGCTTCTCTGTAATGTGGATGTCGGTCAAGAACAGGCATCAAGGAAGTAACAACTTCCTCTACAGCTTGGATGAATTCAGGCTGTGCAGGGTTCTTTGCCTGTACCCCAGCCATAAAATCTGCAACACGATTAGACATGTATCCCTCCTAAATGTTGGATTTCAGCGTTCAATCTGCTCTCCTTCTGTCGCAAATCCAAACCTGCGATCGAGACGCCAGTTGCTGTTTTATCCGATGTTTGTGTAATTTTTTTCATTGCTTTGAGTTTGAGACAAATCCTGTGCCACATTCTCATCAAACAAAGAAAATCACAAGCGCCGTGATAATAATTCTATCCTGAGCTAATTCATCATAATTTATTTGTAAATTCTTTAATGATCTAGCTGCACTCCCCATTTATTTGAGTAATTATGACGCCCTAAAATGATAATCTGCCATTAATTTGGAACTCAAAGTTATCCCTCCTATGTTATTCGCTTAAACAAAAGGATTATTCGGTGAGAGAATCTCTTCACGACCTCATACATAGTGTGGAAACTGACCCTCAAGGGCTTGAGTCAGACCTCGTACATTATTTTGATAGCATAAACCGCCGTCATCCACTGGATCTATCCGTCTGGTCTTCCGAAATTCTCAAATATGGTGGTCTCATTCTCGCATCAGGGACTCGTTCTAGCCAGAAGCTTCTTTTAGAACAAGGTTGGAATCCCACTTTTACCTCTCTTATTAAAGCCTGCTCAATTGAGAACGAATGGTTCGATCTGGAAATTCAACTCATCCGCAAGCTGAAATATACACCAGGTATGCTCTTCAGGCGTCGTGCAGAACAATTGGGAAATAAGACCATATTCACCTACAAACGTGGGCGCCAGTGGCAGAATACGTCCTGGTCTGCTATCCGTAATATGGTAGATCATGTGGCTGCTGCACTAATTGACCTTATGGGAAGCACAAATCCTCGCATTGCGATATTGTCTGAGAATCGACTGGAAGTTGCCTGTACTGATATCGCCTGTCTTACCTATGGTTTTGTTAATGTACCCATTCAGCCGGCAGCCCCTCCTGCTCAGCTTGAGTACATTCTTAAACATGCTGAAATCGAGGGTATCTTTGTTTCAGATTCTCAACATCTCAGTGCGATTGAAAGCATTTTGCCGAATTTACCCGATATAAAACACATTATTACCTACAATGACGTGGTTTCAACAAATCCAATGGTCAATTCATTTAAACGATTGATTGAAGAAGCTGGTACAGGAGATGCCATGGATTGGCTCGAGGGGATCCGGCTTTCCGTATCTCTCGACAACATTGCAACCATAATGTACACATCAGGAACCACGGGATATCCAAAAGGGATTGTTTTCACCCACGAAAATATAATCTCAAAAAGATTTGCTAGAAGTCTGGCTCTCAATTTAGGGCAAAACGATCAATTCCTGAGCTTTCTACCACTCTTTCATACCTTCGGTCGCTTTCTAGAAATGTGGGGGTCTGTCTTCTGGGGAAGTGAATATATATTTTCAAGCGGAAAAGGGATTCACTCTTTGATCCAGGATCTTCAGGAAATGAAACCCAGCGTGCTGATAAGTATTCCAAGCCGCTGGCAGGAAATATATGAAGCTATTGCAGCCAGGGTTGATCTGGTAAACGATGACAAAGAAGCTATCCAGCCACATGTGCGAGAAGTGACCGGTGGAAAGCTGCGCTGGGGTCTTTCAGCTGCGGGCTATCTTCCACCGGAAATTTTTCGATTTTTCCAGGATCATGATCTTCATTTGCACAGCGGTTATGGAATGACTGAAGCCACAGGGGGTATCACCATGACCCCTACCGATGGCTACATTGAAAATTCTGTTGGTATTCCCCTACCCGGTATGGAAATCAAAATAGCTGAGGATGGTGAGCTTTGGATCAAAGGCGCCTATGTCTCGAGTCATTATTGGAAACCAATTGAACCGGACGTTCGTCCTCAGGGCTGGTTTACCACGGGTGATATCTTTCAATCACTTGAGAATGGTCAGATTGAGATAATTGATCGGAAAAAGGAAATCTACAAGAACGCAAAAGGCCAAACAATTGCTCCCCAGAAAATTGAGAATATGTTTCGCGATTTTGACAGCATCCAACAGCTATTCATTGTGGGAGACCATATGCCATATAACACGGCTTTGGTCCGAGTAAATCGTAAACATCCAATCATCAAGGATATAAAGCACAACGAACAGGATTTGCGGGATTATGTTGGCAAAGTGATTCATTCGGTGAATTCTTTTCTAGCCCCATTTGAACGAATTGTAGATTTTTTGCTGGTAGATAGAAATTTTGATAGAGATTTAGGTGAACTAACTGAAAAAGGCACGTATAAACGCAGCACAATTCTTAAACATTTTGAGACTTCAATCGAAGGTCTCTATGAAAGATCCTATAAATCCTTCTATATGGATGATTTGGAAATCCAGATTCCGAATTGGGTTTTTCTTCAACGCGGTTGGACACAGAACGATCTGGAAGTTGAGAACCACCTGCTAAAGCACAGAAATGGGAAATTTTCGTTACGGATTGAGCAAAATAAGGACGAAATCCGCATCGGCTCATTCTACTATCAGTTCTCAGGAAAAATTCTGAAATTTGACGATTTAATTCGGCAATTGGCCTACTGTGTTGGGAATCAGGAACTTGAGGAGTTTTTGCACTATTCCAATTTAAGAATTAAACCAAGGACCCAGGATCCAGAATGGCTACCGGGGACATGGACAGATATTGAAATTACTTCTGAGGAAAAAATTAAGATAGAGGCTGAAATTCAAATAGCTTTTGATAATTCAGATTATTCTCTTGAAGCATTGAAGTCGGTCATCCTGCTAATTTATTCACAAAACCTCAACTCTTCGCATACCAGTTATCGATTGTTAGCCAGAATTTATGCAAAAGCCAGCGATAGTCTTCGACATCTCGTACGATTTGCATTTTTAAGACTTATTCGTAGTGATGATCTGCCACAATCGCAATTTGCAGTTGAGCAGGTTGTGGCCTTGTATCCTGCCAACGAATTGGAGGGTCTGGTTTATTACGCCCTTGAGCGAAAACTACTTTTTCCCATAGAAAAATACAGCACTTCCTGGGCCAACATTAATGTTCACAAAGTCTCTCTTGCAGTTGAATTCTTCAAATGGCTGTCAAATGAGGAGGGCGATAATAAGGCTCCATCTATCCTCATCCAGAATATTTTGGGGATTTTGAATTCCTGGTCAAAACAATTCCCCATTCATTTCGCCCG
>JABMPR010000280.1 GCA_013202895.1 bacterium
CGCAAAAAGAGCCGAGGGTGAAGCAACCATGGGGTCAATCCGTAGTCTGGTAACCATTTACTACGGATTGACCCCATGGTTGCTTCACCCTCGGCTCTTTTTGCGTATTCAACATTCCGGTTATAAATAGGCACTGCCACAGCCGCCAGAACACCAACAACGACAATGAAAATCATCAACTCCATTAATGAGAAGCCGGATGATCGTGCAGTTTTTGATATTTTTTTATTCTCAGCCATAAGCGTTAATTTTATTTAAGGTCTATATTAGAATAAAAACGCATAATGAGAAGAATTATATAACCATAGCAATTTGTCAATCATTCCTTCAATTGAGGTTTTACTACACTGTAATCCTTTTATCTTAATAAGCTATGAAGGCTATCACAAAAAGCGAAATGCCCCTCCTGGATCATCTGGAAGAATTGAGATGGAGAATTGTTAAATCCTTAAGTAGTATTATTATTTTTGCAGTCATCGGTTTCATCTTCTCAAATCAATTGATCCATATCCTCAGTATTCCAATTGAACAAACCCGACCTAGACTGGAGCTTCTCAACACGACTATCCTGGGTGTCTTCCTGGCAAAAATGCGAGTGGCTATCGTCCTGGGTATTATATTTTCATTACCTGTTATAATCCATCAGGTATGGCGTTTTGTCGCACCTGGTTTGCTGGATGATGAACGGACTTTTGCACCGCTGTTAATTATTACTACGATTTTGAGTTTTATAACGGGATCACTGTTCTCATATTTCGTGATGATACCCTGGTCCTTAAGGTTTTTTGCAATTTTGAATTATGGATTAGAAGGTCTTGTAAACTATGTAACTATAACTGATTATCTGAATTATATCACCATCCTGATCATGTTTACTGGAATGGCATTTGAACTCCCAGTCGTGGTTTTTCTATTGGCAAAGATCGGTATGGTAACCCCCTCAATATTAAAAAAAGTGCGCCGTTTTGCCTACCTTATGATCCTGATCGTTTCGGCAGTCTTTACCCCGGCTGACCCCTTTACAATGCTCGGGGTTGCCATGCCTGTGATCCTACTGTACGAGGTCAGCATCTGGGTGGCCAAATTAGTGAAACAGAAAAAAAACGAAGACTCCGAAGTTGAAGATGACTCCGAAGGCATCAATAAAGAGGACGAACTGCTTGAAGATTTCCTTGGATGATCTGCTAAGACCCATACAGGCAGAGCTAAATAGTTTCCAACATCATTTTGAGGATTCGCTCAAATCACATGTCTTCCTGATCAATCAAGTCATGAAATATGTGATTGCCCAGAAAGGCAAAAAAATGCGACCCATGCTGCTGCTCCTCGCCGCCAAATTGAATGGTGAATGTAGTGATCAGACTTATGCTGTTGCAACTCTGGTTGAGGTTTTGCACACGGCGACCTTGGTCCATGATGATGTCGTTGACGAGGCCGAAACTCGGCGTGGTTTGCCCAGTATTAATTCTATCTGGCGCAACAAAATCAGTGTCCTTATTGGAGATTATCTTTTTTCAAAAGCCCTGGTTAAAATGGTGGCACTTAAGCACCCCGAGATGTTGAATCTTCTCGCCAGCACGGCTGACAAATTGGTAACGGGTGAAATTGATCAAATTGATCGAGCCCGCTCAGATACAATGACAGAAGATGCCTATTATGCTATGATCGAGGATAAGACAGCCTCTTTACTGGCCACAGGCTGCCGCCTGGGAGCTATGACCACCACAGATGACGAGCAGGCCTGGGATGCCTTGTATGAATATGGCCGAAATTTTGGGATCGCATTTCAAATCAAAGATGATTTGTTCGATTTCGAAGGCCGGGAAGCTTCGGTAGGAAAACCCATTGGTCTTGATGTAAAGCATAATATGGTAACACTCCCGATTATTCATGCGCTGCAGCAGGCTGGCAAGTCAGAAGAACGTGTTTTTAAAAGAATGATCAAAAAGGGCAGCGATTCAGCAATAAAAAAGTATGTCCTGGAGTTTATAAAAAAATATGGAGGTTTGGAATATACCAAACAAAGACTGCAGGACTATTCTGATCGGGCAAAAGCTAGTTTACAGATTTTTCCTGACAGTCCCGTTAAACACTCCATGATTCAATTCATCGATTTCAATATCCAACGCGAGAAATAAATCCGTGGGCTCCCATATTCAAGTCATAAACTTGGACCTGAGTTTCAACTGGAACAGCTTTAGTAGAAATATATTTCATAATCTCAATTTAGAAATAGAACAGGGCAGCTTCGTATCCGTTACTGGTGGGAACGGGTCCGGAAAAAGTAGTCTGCTAAAGTTAATCCTGGGATTGATCGCACCGGAAGAAGGTCAGGTTTTTGTTCAGGGTAAAGCAGTCCTGCCAGGCTACCCTGACGCCATTCAAACAAATCAACTTGCCTACCTGGCACAGCAGATAGAAGATTTGTTTTTAGCCGATACAGTAATCGAGGAATTAGCGTATTCTCCAATGCCAGGCAAACAAGAAGCACAGAAAATTCTAGAAGATCTAGGCATTAGTGTCCTCCTAAATAGATCCATTGAAAGCCTCTCGGGTGGTGAACGTCAAGCCCTGGCACTGGCACAGTTCGTGATCCAGGATGCACCCTTACTCATTTTAGATGAACCCAGTTCATATCTGGATCAAAGTCGAGCAGCCTGGCTGAAAACATATTTAGCGCAGGCTCATTCAGAGGGTAAAACGATTCTCCACGTAACCCAATATCCAGTTGAGCTCGAATGGGGTACCCATATTATCGATCTTGATCAGGAACAACCAGAGGTAGCCAAACTGTGAGTTTGATATTGGCTCCTATGAGCAGATCATATGGGAATAACCAGGAATTTACCCTGCAAACGCCTGAGTTAACCCTTAGCGATATTGGTTACACCTGCCTCATTGGTCAGAATGGGAGTGGGAAGAGCAGCTTTGGTGAATCCCTGGCAAAATCAAGCATTCCAGACAAATTGGTGAAGTGGTATTATTTGCCACAGTATCTCGAACGATTCCTCTTTGCCGAGAATTTAATCGAGCAGTTAGCGGGGCTCTTTTTACAAAATCTGGATAGAAACCGCTTGAGCGGACTTTTAAGGGAGATGGGGTTTCCAGATTCAAATTCTATCATGGAATTTCCCTTTATCCTGATGAGCGGTGGAGAAAGACGCCGTATTGCCCTGGTTTGCGCGCTTTACCTTGAGCCAGGGTACCTGATTTTGGATGAACCTGATATTAGCGTAGCAGCAAAAGAAAACGTGGTGCTTCTAGCTAAAATAAATAATTTGCGGGCTATCAATACCAGGGTGATCCTGATCTCGCATAATTATGAGTTCGTAAAAGGATCCTCAGATTTGATCTGCCTTTTTGAAGGAAGCGTTGACAGGGTTGGGAGAACGCAGGAGCTTTTAAGCGATGAGACATTTGACCTTTACAAATATGGTGTCAGATTTCAATAGGATAGTGGATTGGGAATAATGAATAAGTTATTTACAGCAGCCAATACCACCTCAGTTGCCCGGGCACTTATGGTATTCCCAATTGTTTATTTACTGAACATCTGGGATGGTGTCCTGGCTCATTTTCCTATGTGGGCTGTATTTTGGATCACCATGGCTATCTTTTCAGATTATCTGGATGGGTGGTTTGCGCGCTCCTACCATGAGGTCAGTCGCTTTGGCAAATTTTTAGATCCCCTGGCTGATAAAATCGTTACTTTCGGAATTTTATTTTTCGCAAAGCCTGTATCACAGGCAGTTCCTGGCTGGTTTATCGCTTTTGTGGTTTTAAGAGAACTTCTCATTTTCGGTTTGGGATATCTGGTTAGCAAAGACTCAAAACGTGATATGCAAGCCAATCGCACAGGTAAATGGTCAGTATTTCTCACCAGTCTCACCTTCATTTTGCTGATTTTCAAACTCTATCCTTGGGCAGACTACATGCTCTATCTGACAGTAGCTGTCGGCGCAGTTTCTTTTTACTTCTATATGAAGCTTTATTACCAGCTCTATCTGGTCGATGTTAAAAAAAACTAAAATTCAAAACCCCATTACAGACCCCCAAGAATAATAATTAATGATCTTTTCTTCAGCATTAAACCGTTTAAAAAAGGGACTGAGTCGTTCCCGGACACACTTCACCAATCGGCTCAGCAAGCTGTTCACCGGGTCAGTGCCACTGACAGAGGAGATGCTGGAAGAGATCGAAGAAATCCTCATTTCGGCAGATATAGGGGTCGAATTATCCACTAGGATCATTGATGGTTTGCGTAAAAACTTTCCTTTAAATCAGGTGGTCGAAATGGAATCTGTAGTTGAGTTTCTCAAATCAGATCTCGTGGACAGAATGAGGGTTGATCAACACCATGATGTTATTATGGCCAGGCCGCACGTCATACTTGTGGTCGGGGTCAACGGGACCGGGAAGACGACCTCAATCGGGAAACTAGCGCACCACTATATCAAGGAGGGGAAGCAAGTTCTATTGGTTGCCGGCGATACCTTTCGGGCGGCAGCTATTGAACAATTGGAGATTTGGGCAGAACGCAGCGGAGCAGAATTGATAAAGAAAGCAGCTGCTGACCCCAGTTCCGTGGTATATGATGCGCTCCAGAGTGCCAAGCAGCGGGGTATTGAGGTCGTGATCATAGATACAGCTGGCAGACTCCATACTCAAAAGAATCTCATGGATGAGTTAGACAAGATTCAAAGGGTCGTAAAACGGGTTATTCCTGGAGCCCCACATGAAACTGTGCTGACCATTGATGCCACAACCGGTCAGAATGGATTGATTCAGGCCAGACAGTTTTCAGAAATTACCCCTGTGGATCATCTATTTCTTACCAAACTGGATGGCACTGCAAAAGGCGGAATAGCCATTGCTATCCATCATAATCTGGATATCCCGGTGAAGTATATCGGTATTGGTGAACAGCTGGGGGATATTCAAGCCTTTGATGTTGAAAAATATGTTGAAGCCCTTTTTGAAGTTCGAAATGACTGAATTCAGGTGCGAGACTTTTCCGATTCCTAACCAGTCCCCGCGTAACAAAGCAGGTGTATTATTGCTCATGGAAATAAATGCCTGCCATAAAATCAAATAAAAAAGTTCACATCATAAGCCTTGGCTGTGTCAAAAACACAGTGGACAGTGAAATTATCGCTGGTGGTTTGGAGTCTGCTGGAATCGAGTTAATCGATGCTCCAGAGGACGCAGATACCATCATTATTAATACCTGCGGATTTATCGGGGACGCCAAACAGGAATCAGTTGAGGTGATCCTGGAAGCAGCCCGATTCAAGACTGAAGGACAACTTAAGGAGTTACTTGTAGCAGGCTGTCTATCAGCACGTTACAGGGATGAGCTAACTCAAGAAATACCTGAGGTGGATAAGTTTTTTGTCACCGAAGATTTCCGAAATATTTTTGATCATATTGCCAAAAAGCCGCATCTGGCAGATGATCCTGATCATCGGCGAAAACTTTTGACACCCCGGCATTATGCATATTTAAA
>JABMPR010000281.1 GCA_013202895.1 bacterium
GGCCAATAAAATCTATGAATCAGAACGCTGCATTGAATGCGGCTGTTGTGTGGCTGCCTGTGCAACAGCCCAGGTATATCCGGATTTTCTAGGCGCAGCAGGTCTAAATCGGATTGGTCGTTTCCTCTTCGATCCGCGTGACCAGCGCGGAGAACAGGAATGGTTTGAATTGGTATCCACTGATATAGGTGTCTTTGGCTGTATTGGCATGATGGCCTGTGATGATGTATGTCCCAAGGATCTACCACTGTTGGAGGTATTCTCCTATATCCGTCGGAAAATGAACTCTGGTGTTCAGATAGCAGTCAAGGAACTGGAACCTTCCTAAACCTGATCTTATTTTCAGAAAAAAAGGGCTGGCTATACCAGCCCTTTTTCATTTAGCTCTAAGACCATTTAAATCAAGAGAGAGTGCCAGATGCTATTTTAAAAATAATAGTCTTCTTGTGAGAGTGGTAGTTTTTGATTGAAAAACAAGCAGATATACACCACTGGGAACTACTTCAGCCTGTGTATTTGTTGCATCCCAGCTGTAATGATATGTCCCTTGAGCCAATTGTTGGTTTAGCAATGTTTTTACCAATTTTCCATTAATATTGTATATCTGAAGGGAGATTTTCTCTGTTTTCTCAAGATCAAATTGAATGTTAGTAGAGGGGTTGAATGGGTTCGGGTAAGCCGCGTATAAATGAACTTGTTGTGGATATTCTTTTGGTTTATCAACGCTGACGATGGTGAGATTTTCAAAATAGTTGAAAGTCCCTTCATAATTACCCAGCGCCAGATCCAGATCTCCATCAGCATTCAGATCTACCAGAGCTGGGGAAGCATTTTGGCCAGCTGTTATTTCCCAGACAATTTCAGAATGCTCAACCCACACATCTCGCTCCAAGCTAAAAAGTCTGATTTCATGGAACAAATTCCCGGTGATCATATCCAGATTGCCGTCCAGGTTTACATCCCCAAGTGTAATTACAGCGTTGCTACCCACATCCAGATCGCCGAAAAGACTTGGATCCTCAGTCCATTGAGCTTCAATAACGTTACCCGTGTTCTCAAAATAGGAGATTCCACCATTTTCATCACCAATAATCAAATCCAAATCCTGGTCTGAGTCCAAATCAAATAAACGTGGACTGGACCACCCGCTCACGCCTATCCCTGTGAACATTGCGGATTCATAGACAAAGCCAGACCCTGTATTGCGATGATAGAAAAGATTTCCGCTCAGATCCCCAACAACTAAGTCTAGCAATCCATCGCCACTGATATCACCGGCAGCAACAGCCGAATAAATTGAATGATCAATACTATTGAAAATTCCATGATTGGCAGTCCAGGCTGGTCCGACCATGGTTCCGGTGTTTTCATAATATTTTATATCTCCCAGCTGACTGCCACTCAGGAGATCAAAATCACCGTCATCATCAAAATCTATAAAGACTGGATTTGAGGCTCCCCCCACATCCAGGACACCACCAAATAGAGTCGGCACTGCTGTCCATTCTGCATTCTCAGCATTCCCCGTGTTCGCATAATAATTCAGGGGTCCCGAAGCTGACCCAAACACCAAATCCTGCAGATTATCACCTGTTAAATCCACCAGACAAGGTGAGTTCCAGTAGGTGTCATTACCTAATCCAGTGAATTGTGAGCTGGCATCGGTCCAGATCCACTCGGTTTCATTACCATCGTTGCGATAGTAATAGAATCCATAGCCATCGCGGCCAATGAGGATATCCATATCGCCATCTATATCCAGATCCGAAAACCAGGGATAAGCATATAGACCCACATCAAACCAATCTTCTGATTCTGACTGGAGAAATATGGCATCCTCCGGAGTCCCCAGATTTTGGAAATAGCGCACTTGCCCTCCCTCGCTATATCCGATCACCAGATCCTGATCATCATCACCATCCATGTCAGCCATATGTGGTACGGGGTTAGACCCTAAATCGAGATCAGAGAAGAAATCAGCGATACGAAGGAAAGTGGCACTTTCGGGACTGCCTGTATTCTCATAAAACTGCAAGCCGGAATAACCGCCAGAGATAAAATCTAAATCTCCATCGTTGTCCAGATCGATACATACACCCAGCTCACAATCCAACTCCAGGACTGGGGCAAATATGTCAGCACCTACTTCAAAATGTGGTATTGTTACAGATCCAGTGTTTATAAAATATCTGGGCGTTTCGCTAATACTTCCCAGGATCAAATCTTGATCGCCATCGTTATCCATATCCGCGAAACGTGGTTGGGAAAATGGCAGAGATGGAATACCGCTGGGATTAAATACATTATCATTTTGCTGCCAGGATTGCGAATAGCCAACACTTGCAGCCACTATAATTAATATTTGAAGTGATCTAATTAGCATGGGAGGTCCCCTTAAAATTGGTGCTTGAGAAAATCTATTGGCGTTGAACTGAAAAGCAAGGATCAAGGCAGGTATTGCTATCACTCAAAAGTCGAGGCCTTAACCAGAAGCTCATTCCATTCTTCCATCCAATTGGAATCGATTGTGATCCCACCGCCAGTTCCCAATGTCACATCCGATCCTCTTTGAATCAGGGTGCGGATGGCAATATTAAAACTGACATCACCATCAGGATGAAAATAACCTAATGAGCCTGTATAAAGACCACGGGCAGATATTTCCAATTCATCAATCACCTCCATAGCACGTCGTTTGGGGCAACCGGTGATTGAGCCACCCGGGAACATGGAAAGCAGTGCATCAACAGCCTGAAGATCCGGGTGTAATTTTGATCTAATACGGGAATAGGTATGCCAGACCCTTGGCAGTTTATAGACCGCTTTCAATTCAGATATAACAACGCTACCAATTTCTGAAACCTTACCCAAATCATTCCTTAGAAGGTCAGTTATCATAAATAGCTCTGCTTGTTCTTTTGCGCTAGCCAGCAATTCCTGTTTAAGTGCCAGATCCTGTTTCTGATCTGGGTTTCGAGGTCTGGTTCCTTTAATTGGCTCTGTGGTGAGTGTTCCGGCATTATAGTGCAGGAATAGTTCCGGTGAGAGTGAGAGAATAGACAGTTCAGCGTGCTCAAAATAGCAGGCATAGGCAGCTGGATGACCTTGAATAAGATTAGCATACAATGAACGTGGAGGCGCTTGAGTTAGTCCTTCCAATTGTTGGGTAAAATTGATCTGATAAAAATCCCCCGCCCTGATATAATCATGAATGGACTCAATGCATGTTTTATAACGATCTCTGTCAACTGTAAGCTGCAAGCGAAGGGGAGCATGATCGGCATGGAACGAATCTTTGTCCAACAAATGCCCGAGTTGTTTTTCAAACTTTTTATCCTCACTGACGATGTACACTTCGTTTTCATCATATTCCAACCAGTTGTTGTAAGCATGGAATACGGCAAGCGGTTGAATTAATCCATGTCTGCTTGAAATCCCCTGCAGAAACAATCCTAAATCATAGCTAAGATACCCAGCACATAAATTTTCCTGATTTTCCTGAAAAAAGAGCCTGAGTTTATCCAACTCCTGAGGATGGTTTAATTCAAAAGTATCAATGGGGTCAAAGGCAATTATGCATCGCCATTCCGAATTGCCATCATTATCCGTTCTAAATACAGCTTGTGTGGATTGAGAAAGTTTGGACCAGAGTTCATCAAGAGGAACTTGATTAATTAATGGCTTTCTTGATTTCATTGGATAGCCAGAAAATTTTGGATTATTTGATCCCCGGTGGACTGCATCAGAAATGATTCTGGGTGAAATTGCAGACCAAAAACTGGGTGAGATTCATGTTCGATGGACATGATATCACCATATTCGTCGTGGGCTGTGGCTTTAAATTTTTCAGGAGGATCGTCAATCACCAGCGAGTGATAGCGAGCAGCTAAAAATTTTGGGGTAACACCTGACATTAGCCTTGAATGATCATGCTCAATCCAGGTTGTTTTTCCAAACACAAGCTGTGAAGCTGGCTTAACTTTTCTTCCAAAAGCTACAGCAAGACACTGATGGCCCAGACATATCCCAAGTATGGGGATTTGATTGAAGTATTCCTGGATGGTTGCAATACTTATCCCCGAATCGTTTGGAGTTTTTGGTCCTGGACTGATGATGATCTTTTGTGGATTTAAATCGTTGATTTGCTCAAGATTAAGTTCATCATTTCGAACTACCAGCACCTTCCCCCCCAATCGAGACACCTGCTGGTATAGATTATAAGTAAAGGAATCGTAATTATCGATGAGTAGAATCATGAGCGCTGAAAATCGAGGTTGATGTCAAAACTATCAGCTGGATTCTTTTATACATTTATTCACCTTTTATAAATACATGCTTGGAATGCTTTATTGCCAATATCAAATTAGATAGAGTGTCTCCAACTCACACAAGAATATAAAAGAATCCTGTGAGGGAACAAGCCGGGACGCTACTTCACAATGGGAGACCAGCTATGAAAAGCGATAAAATTCAAGCATATTTAAGGGCATCCAATTGGGTGCTAATTATATACCTATCGGTAATGATTAGTGGATGCGCGATGCGACCCGATGAAATTTCACCAGAAGCTGCTCGTATCCTGCAAACACGAGAGTTTAGCGGAACGCCGGAAGAGGTTGCCAAAGCTGCAATTGTTGTGCTGCAGGAGATGCACTATACCCTGGGGAATTTTGATATGGGTATCGGGATAATTACTGCAGAACGAACTTCTGAAAGATTACTGGCTCCCATTAGTCGTGAAGCCGAGGGCGAACCTGAGCTGGCAGATGAAATAGGGACTTTTTGTTTGATCGCGGGTACGATGGCGGTAATAGGAATATTTCTTGCTTGGATTTTTGGCGATTCTGAAGATGATGACGACGATGATTATGACAGAAATCGTAATCGTGGCTCACATTCTCGCAATAACCACCCATCTCCAATATTCTTCAACTCAGATGACTCAGGACCCGAATCCTATAAATACAATATGACCATCACTCTGGAAGAAATTACCCCCATGCAGACGCAAGTAAGGGTTACAGTTCAAGGTGAACATTTGGAGGGCTCTGGTGTCTCAGAAACGGGTCCGGTGCAAAGCCAGGAATTTTATACCGAATTTTTTAATCGGCTCAATCAAGTTTTGAATAATTAATAGTCCCTCATGTGTCTGAGGGGATACTTGCTGCTGATTTATTACTAAATTGGCGAACCTGTTTTTTCCAGTCAGCCAGAATCCAGGATTGTGCTCCTTTTATACTCTTATCCCATTGATCACAGTGCGCATTGTCTGGTGGATGATAACATCAATATCTACAGCAACTATGATCTGTTCATCGATCAGCAGGGATGCCAAGCCATGGACGGCACTCCAGGCTACATAAACCAGCGCCTTGGTATCTTTCCGATTGTTTCCTATCTCCTGTTGGAATGCATCGATCATGTCCCGAAGTAAAGCGAAGAGGGCATCGCCAGAGGCCTTCAAAACAGGCAGCTCGCCGCGACGGAGAGATTCTTTACCATACATAAGTCGGTAGTGAGCTGGATTTTCAAGAGCAAAGTGGATATACACTACTCCCAATTGTTCCAGCTGTTCTTCGAGGGATCGGGAGGAATCTGTGACAATAGCTTGTATACGTTCACCCAGGCTTTCAAAACCAGTTGCCGCCACTGCCAGGAGAAGATCTGATTTACCTTTAAAATGACGGTAGGGAGCTCCCCGTGATACACCCAGGCGTTTGCCCAGTGCTCTCATTGTTACACTTGCAACCCCATCCTCGGTGATCATTGCTGCGGTTTCATCAAGCAGTGCTGGACGAAGATTATTATGGTGATATGTATTAGCTTTCTTACTCATGCATTTAGTTTAAAAATAAATGTTGACATTGTCAAGATTTGCTTTTATGTTGACACCGTCATCACTGAGATTAGTATGTGACCACTAACACAAAGTAGGCAGACAAAAACTAGATTATGCGAACTAACAATATGCAAGAAGAAAAAAACATTTGAATTATTTTAGACAGTTGTTATTAACAATAAATGCACTAAATTTTAGCATTCAATATATTTCGCTAAGATTTCTTGCATGTAACGAGGAGGGGTTATTATGAAAGACACATTTGTAGTTTTACTTGTGTGTGTAATGGCAACAGGTATGGTGGCTCAGGATGCCAGCATTATGCCAGCTCAAAAATCTGCTATTGCTTCATTGGCAACGCAGAGTGGTTTTACACAGCTTAGTCTGGATAATTATCTGATGACTAACTATAATACCAATTTGGATAACCTGTCCAAAGAAAATGCTATTCGAGTGATCCAGGCTTTTCAATCCAATACCAAACCTAATCCAAATCCGGCAATAACTCCCAGTCCAGCTCCTGTTCAAGCTACAGTGAAAACACCTGTCAGTGCAGTTGCTGCGAAAAAAAGCGCACAACCAATTACTGCCAGTATTTTAGAAGCTGGGATGTCAAAGCGCTTTTATCTGGTGGATGGGAATATTATTAATGGAACCATCAGGAAAATCGAGAAGGGTATCTGTGAGATAGAAACTCCAGACGGGACCCTGCATATCCCGAAAGCTGATATTCTGGAAGAAACAGCCAGGATTACCAAGAAAGATGATACGCGGTATGTGGGACCTGTTTTAAAAGATAGTCAACAAGAGATGGTGATTAGATCCAAATATGGTGATGTGGTTATCAACAAAAAAGATATCAAGGATATGGACCGTTTTCATGGTGGAAAAAGGGTCGCCTGGGCTGAAGAAAAGAAGACCTTTTATCAGGGTGAAGCCGTTCTCACAGACATATTTATGGACCCCACCGCTTTTCCATTACCAGCCCATACCTTTTACATCAGCGGGTTATCCCTTGGATATGGATTTACTGAGCGCTTTATGCTGAGAACTCAGTTTGGTAGCAATTTTTCAGGAGATCTGAATTTGCAAGCGCACTGGCGTTTTTATCATCGACCTACTGCGGCCAAAGAATCAGCTGCAGCCTTTGGGCTTAATCTGCATCGCAATTATCCGATGAAGAATCTGGTTGCCAGATATTCACAATTTGTCACAGTGGATAGTGCGGGGAACACCCTGAATGAATCACCAGGTATGGTAGTTAATGATGTAATGGCTGATCCTGATCAGGTGGGAATTTATGGAGAACTATATTACGTTATGTCCTATCGTCGAACCATGGAAAGCGGACGTGGGAAAGTGGGAGCACATTTTGGAGCCAGAACAAACACCTTCCCCTTGCTGAAAGCCGATCTTTTACAGGCAAACGATTCCTTAAAATGGGATGACGGTGGCCAATTTGCCATGCCCTTCAGGGTGTTTGCCGGTTTCGAATATGATTTATCAAAGAATATGAAATTTCTGGCAGAAGTCTGGGCAGATAATGGGAATAAATACCGGACTTTCTCTGACACCTGGGATGACTATTTTGGTGATGATACTCGCTTTGTCCTTGATGGTACCGATGGCAATTACAGTATGATCGATTTTGATTTCGGTTTCCTCTACGCTGTAAATGAGACTTTCCGGCTTGGCATCCACTTCCAGCAACCCTATCTGGTCTTTTACTGGGAGTTTTACGAACTTTAATTGAGAAGTTGGGGAAGGGATTATGATGAGTGCTACAAAAACGTTGACACTTTCGCTTGTTATTCTAGTGATATGGCTAAATCCAACTTTCCTCCAGGCTCAAGAATCAAAAAAATTCGATGAGCAGACCAAGTTGATCCGGATCAAAAAGATTGCCAACGAGTGGCAAGGCACAATCCTGACTCTAACCACTCGTGAAGGTGATGAAATCCATGGTAAACTTGTGGAAGTATCCGCCGGAAAGTACCATATGGAAGTCGGAGCCATTGTAATTCAAATACCACTTGAAGATGTCGTGAGGGTGAGCTTTTTACCTGGTCCACCCGAGATGTTTCTGGCCATTACTTCTTCATTAATGGGAGGGGCCTTCCTGGGTGGAGCATTCATGATTTCCAAGGATGATGCCAGTTCAGAAGATATCGGGACAGCTGCTCTCCTGGGAATTGTAGCAGGTGGTCTATGGGGCTATTCTACATTTTATGAGAGTGAAATTATCGAGCTTGAATAATCCTCTCATAAAGTCGGCAATTTTCCTACTGGTCAGTCTGCTCATCATTGGCTGTTATAATAACAGCCATATTCGTACCCAACGGGTTCTGAATGAAGGACAACCTGTGATATCAGGTTATTCGTCTCTCAATCTTATTGCTCCCGAGATGGATACCCATGATTATCTAAGTAGAAGTGGAATTGCAGGGCTGCGGATCGGGTTGTCGTATTTGGGTGTTCACCGCGGTTATGAACAGGGCGTAAGCTTGGGTGTTGGGTTGGTCGATGGTGATCTGTTTGATTTTATTCTGGGCTACGATATAAGAACCGTAAAATCGAATACCAAGGGCAGACCCTACCGCTATGGCCTGTATGTAGAGTCAAATAATATTTCAAAAAGTAGCTATGGACTTGCAGGTGGATCCGTTTTCCAGATCAGACCATATCTAATGTCAATAACTTCTAGATCCAATAATTGGTATGGTGGATTTCATGGGATTCTGGGATTTGGTACACTGACTTATAAGAATAGCGATGGGTATTACGATGGCTACACCTGGATCCAACAATCTTTGGAAAACGATTATAGTGTTTCCTCTTTGGGAGTTGGTGTCAGTATGGGAAATGAAACCCGTGTTATGAATTTCCTGGCACAGACTCAATTGGATATTTCTATGGTGAGTCAGAATCACCAATGGATCGATCAAGGTTATGATAACTCCGAACCCTGGAGTAATTCAGGACCCGTAATCACAATAAGTACCGCTCTTCATCGTGCTCCCCCGCGAGCTACTCGACGTATTATCCGCCCGCTGGTTTCCAATTCTCTAGCCTCAATTACACCAGGAGCCTCCCAATCAGCTCCCACAGTCAGATATGATCCGTTTACCGGTGAGCAGATAATTGACAGCCCAAAAACAACAGATATGACCTTTGACCCCTATACCGGTGAAACCCTTCCCCAGACAAGCCCTCAGAAGTTTGATCCATATACTGGATTACCCGTTCAAACGAATGCGACGATGCAAAAAGAATCACCATACTCACTGCTCATGCCCAACGAGCAAAGCCTGTTGCTCTCAAAAGTGTTAAGAATTAGTAAATTAAATGGACAAGCTTTAGATGCGACGCTTCTGGACGTGATGGATACGGGTTTATTAATTAATCGTGAACTTACTTATGGCAATATCAAGCAGGAGCTGCTTCTGTTTGGCAATATCAGAAATCTTCATTTTGTTGGCGATCGAAAAGGAATGAGCGGTGTAATTCCAGGTATCACGAAAGCATGCGGATTGTGTGTGGGTCTCCCACTCGCGGCGGGTTTAATGTTAGATTCGCCTGATATAGCAGTTATGGGCATTGCAGCATCCCCAATCGCATTAATCGGCGGTGTAGTATACGGTGCCATGGCCCGAGAACCCTATCCCTTAGAATTTGTGCCCGATCCCAATCCTGAGGCTAAATTCGGATATCGGGGCGAGTTAATTTCAGAATTAGTCCGGCAATATATTAGTTCAGGATTTCCAGTCTATGATCAGCAAGCACTTCAAGTGGCAATCAATGCGTCAAAGAACACGGGACCGCAGCCCTGATCAACGTTTCTAAAGTGAAGACTCGTATTTTATTCATCTTATTTTACCTTTCTGCTACATTTGGGTTTAGTCAAGATATGACACCCCTTGATTCTTTATATACCGGCGATTCGCTCTCATTTGGGACACGCATCATCTTCAAACCCATCCAGTGGTGGCAGCATTTTAGCTATGCTCAACCTGTAATTAATTGTCAGTTCGAGAAATCCTGCTCCAACTTTATGGTCGAGGCAATTCAGGAAAAAGGTGTTTTAAGAGGGACTGTGATAGGAACAGATCGAATTGTGCGCTGTAATCCGGCCGCAAGACATTATCATCTGGAACTTTCCAATTCCCGGATTCAATATGATGGTCGCCTGGTGGAGCCCCTGGCATGGGCAGCTGAAACTCAGTCTGGGAAAAACCCAGCCATTGCAGTTGGTCTCTCGCTTGTTCCTGGTTTGGGGAGAGCCTACACCGGACATGCAGTCGATGGTTTTTTTAGTTTTCTCCTGGTGGGTGGATTCGCATTCAATACCTACAATCATTACAATGCTGAAAATCCCATTCGTGGTGGTATCAGTGCTGGACTCATGACCCTGTTCTGGTTTGCCGATATATACGGCGCATACCGAAATGCTAAAATGGTTCCACCCCTTAATCCAGGATAAGGGGTATTTTCCCCAAAGGTTCATCTATAATGGTTCCCTTGTGCCCAACACCACAAGTGCAGACCCAAATCCAGTAAAACATTAATGTGCAATTGGATGGGATTCAACCAGTTCAAAGTATAACATATCGAGATATGCAGTATTGAATTGACAATCACTTTACAATAGATTATTAGTCTTGAACATCAAATATTAATTGGTCTCATCTCATGCAGGCTGGAATCTCCAAAAGGGGAATCATGAACAAGACAAAACTGATCCATTTCGTACTCTCGATGCTCACAATTTGCGGACTTCTTAATACTTGTACACATAACCCCTACAAATCTAAAATCCCTGATAAGCAGTACGTTATTATGCTCTCTTTGGACGGTTGTCGTTGGGATTATCCGCAAATCGCCAATATGCCAAACCTGGAATCAATCGCCCGGCGCGGAGTAAAGCTGGAATCCCTGCAGCCATCCTTCCCCAGCAAAACATTTCCTAATCACTATAGCATCGCTACTGGGCTCTACCCTGACCATCACGGGATTGTTCAGAACAGCTTTTATGATCCCGTGATGGATGCCTACTATAATCAGAGAGATCGATCTGCGGTTGAAAATGGCGACTTTTACGGAGGGGAACCCATTTGGGTCACTGCTGAGAAGCAGGGTCTGAAAACAGCCTCATTTTTCTGGGTAGGGAGTGAAGCACCTATTGGAGGAGTTTATCCTACACGCTGGAAAAAATATGATCATGACTTTAATTATGAAGCACGAGTGGATAGTGTCATTTCCTGGCTCAAATTACCCGAGAAAGAAAGACCCAGACTCATCACCTGGTATTATCCGGAACCGGATGGTGTAGGCCACCGCTTCAGTCCAGATAGTCCTGAGGTCAAAGAGAAACTTGAGTATCTTGATAGTCTGATCGGTGATTTTCTCTCCAAGCTTTCAAAATTGCCAATTGCTGATCAAGTCAATGTCATCATCACCTCAGATCATGGCATGGCGCGTATCTCAGGTGATAAAGTCATTTATTTCGATGACTATATTCAAACGACCTGGTTGGACACTGCGCTTGGTGTCAACCCTATTTGGATGTTAGATGCAAAGGAGGGCTTTGTTGATTCGATCTATTTGAATCTCAAAAAAGCATCTGAGTTGCGTGTTTGGAAAAAGGACAGTATTCCTGCCAATCTTCACTATGGGACTAACTCACGCGTTATGGATGTGGTTGTGACACCAGATATTAACTGGAGTGTCGGCTGGAAAGCGCGTGAATTTGCCCCTGATTTCATAGGAGGTACCCATGGGTATGACCCGCATTTCAAAGATGTTCATGGTATCTTCTACGCTGCAGGGCCTGCATTCAAAACCGGCTATGTTCACCCCACAGTCGAAAATGTGAACATTTACCCGCTGATTGCTAAAATATTGAAACTGCAACCAGCGGAGACCGACGGGAAACTGGAAAACGTAAGTCGCATGCTTAAACCTCGGTTCCTACTTGAAGACTAAAAATGTTTGATACTGTTTTCCCAGGAGGTCTCTTTCTATTTGCCGGCGTGATTGTCTTGTTAGTGACTTTTTATCGCTGGATTAATCGGGATGAACGGTGAGAAAAAGCACTTTAAGAGCTGCATCTCATAGCTGTGTTTTCCTGGTTTTCGTAATTGGTTTTTATTCATGTAAGATCTCAGAGATACACGTGGGTGAGTATTTGCGTCCCATCCGCAAACTGTTCAATAAGGAGAGAAGCTATTGGACAGATAAAGTGAACTATCAGGGGGAGGCAGGTACTGAGATCATCTACTACAAAAATGGTCGCCCCGCTCTGGAGCGCTATTTTGATGAAAGTGGACTACTTAGAACCATTACTTATTTTGGACGAAATGGTGATCCTTTACGCCTAGACTCACTGGCATATGTTGGTGAAGAACTTATAGCGGGGTATTATTTTGCTGAGCCCGGTCATCGCCTCGTGCTGCGTTTCCTAAACTATAAACAGCAGGATCAACTGAGCCAGCGCTCCTGGTTTGGCAGTAATTCTGAGTTGCTAAGCCGTGAATTCTTTTTATTCGATCGCCAGGGACACCGTCATCGCCGGATGGTGTTTGATGGAAATGATTCGTTGCTATACAGCGAGACATTCCGTCGGGGAACAGATAAATTGGATATTCAGAATACCTATGCTCTGGATGGTACCCTTGTGAATCAGATTCGTTACAGCAAACTGGACCCGCCATTTCAATACGCATTTGATAAATCAGGAAAGATCACCCGGATTTCTCAATTATATCCCGATGGAAGGAAAGCGTGGACCAGCGATCTGCTCTATAATCAAGATGGGCTCATTGAACGCAGCAATTTTAGCACCCAAGGCAGGTTTTTATTCACATATATGGGAGATTTGGAATTTTTCCCGCAGACCTTACGAACCTGGAAACATCCATATGAGCCGGGACACACAGACCGAATCATAAAATATGCACACCGTGATCCTTTTATCACCCACAAAAGTCAGAGTGAAGGAGGTTTGCAGATTAAGGAATATCAACTCCCGGCCAGCAGGGCATTATTTAAGAAAAGCATTTCAGACTCTCTGAATCGACCACTTATTGATACCCTCTTTGCTAACCGGGGAGAGGTTTTTCCAGCCGCCGTGATTACATACGATACGAGTGGAAGGGTGAACAATGAAACTACATATGACCTTTCAGGTAAGCCCAGATGGGGTCATTCATGGTATCGTGATGACGATGGAAAAACCATAAGAGAAGAATTAACAGCACTCCCAGATACTTTTGTGGCAGCAGTAACCCGCTTTTATGACACTTTTGATTTCCCTGCCTTTTCTGAACGTTTCAGCTCCCCTGATTCCTTTGACGGGACCTGGGTTTTTTATAATGGGGGTGGGATCAACAAAACCCTGTATTATAATTATCAAACCGAACTTACAGATTCATGGTTATTTCGACCTGATGGAGATACTGTTCAACATTCACATTTCCAAAGCCTTGACTATTTCAGAATTGAAACAAAATTAGGAAAGCTGGACACCCTGTTGTCTCTAAATCGTTTTACCGAGGATGGAATATTGAATTGGGAGCTCTTTTTCAATGGGAATGGGAAATTAATTCAAGAAGCTTATCGTAAAAAAGATGGGTCGATTTATAAAGATGTCAGCTATGATCCAGAATCAAGAATTATCAAGAGCAGCACATTTTCACCCATTGATGTCAGCCAGGTGCCTGTTGGAGGCGAACTTCGGGGAGAGATTGCATCCCAGGTCATCACTCGACTGAACCCCGCGGGTGAGACGGTTCAGATTATTTCCATGAATTCCAGTGGGGGCACCGATTGGGAGAAACGTTATGTCTATCGTGGTGGTCGCCTGATAAAGTCTGCTCAATTGGGGACAGATGGGAAACCGCTTATCGTCTCCAGCTATACTTACAATAAGCAGGGACAAATTCTTACCGAGGAGGCGCTACACAAAGATGGAGATTTGATTCACTCTGTAGAATATACCTATAATGAGAATCAGGAGTTGATCTGGAAAATGTTTTCATCCCTCATGACAGGAACTGTCAGTTCGAATCGCTATTACTATGATGAATCCGGCAAATTGGAAAGAAATGAAATAATTGAAGCCCAGCATTTTATTGAGGCTATAGAATATGAGTATTATCCCGAATTTTATCTGAGAATCGCTACTCATTATGACCCAGAGGGTATTGTTTTGAGAAAAGAGATTGAAAATTATTTTGGGGGAAATGTGTTCGCAATGGTTCCTGCTGCGGATGAGTAAAGGAAAGAAGCAATGAAAGTTATTATGCGTTTATGTCTTCCCCTCATGGTGGCATCTATCCTGCTATCCTGTTCCGGAAATCGTAAGTCTGAGTCAGAAATAGTTCCCCATGAAGTTGGTATCGCTTATATGAATCTTGAGACCGGTGAAATTCTGGCTTATAACGCTCAATCGATGTTCCACGCTGCCAGCACCATGAAAACACCCCTGATGTTTCAATTGTTTAAGATGCGTGATCAAGGCATTATTAATCTGGCGACAAAAATCCGCGTGAGAAATCAATTCACAAGTATTGTGGATGGTAGTTTATTCAGTTTGCCAATTACTTCTGAAGAGGATGAGATAATCTATCCTTATCTGAATCAATATTTGAGCTATTCAGAACTTATCGAAAAGATGATTACCTATAGTAGCAATCTGGCTACCAATATTCTTATCGAGCACGCTAGTGCTGATTCTATCAGCAAAACGATGAATCAGATTGAAGCGAGCGGTGTACTTATTACGAGAGGTGTTGAAGATCTAAAAGCCTTCCGTATTGGTTTAAATAATATGACTTCTGCTTACGGTATGATGAAGGTTATGGAAGCAGTATACCAATCAGATCTGGTAGCTGACTCTTCCCATCAGGAAATGCTGGAAATCCTCAAACGTCAACATTATAACGGGATGATCCCTGCTGGTTTGCCAGAAAATATGGAAATCGCTCATAAAACCGGATCCATAACGCGGATTGCCCATGATGCTGCCCTTGTTTTTCCAGACGATGCTGCTCCCTTTGTGTTGGTCATCCTTACCCGGGGTTGGGATGATAATGCCG
The DNA here is from genome assembly GCA_013202895.1 of bacterium. GTDB lineage: Bacteria > Fidelibacterota > UBA8477 > UBA8477 > JABMPR01 > JABMPR01. The sequence goes on from JABMPR010000281.1 coordinate 14,935, forward strand.
AGGCTCAAGCTGTTGGGGCAAGAATTACAGCTAAAGTATATGATTATCACCTGGGACTCCTGGAACGTGCAGATATAATAATTCCCGATCTTTTAAAATAAAAAATGTGGTAATCCGCTTCATTCCACACGAATATTACATATAAGATATGCTCACTGATCAGCCTGGATATCAGGTTTAACAGCTATAAAAAATTTAGTATTGAAATTCGAAGTTTAGCATCCAGACCTCATGATCCTCATAGCTGATCATGGTCGCAAACCTGTCCGGGATGGCAATTAATCTTAATCCAAGCTGCCATTGTAATTGATCATCCCAGCGATTCCGATATGCCTCTGATTGAATCACATCAATCTGATTAATAATGCTGATTGCATCTCCCATATTTCGTGGAAACGGATACCAGATATTTGCCAGGGAAACTTTGCGATTATCAGCATAAAGCGAGATATGATTATTTACCTGAGGTATACCCACTGTAGCGCTGACAAAAAAGGATGACCCTTTAGAGTTTGGTGAATCAATCTCATCATTCAGGTGCGTCCAGATGTAGTTTAATGAATCACCCTCTTTTAAATTCACTCTGTTTTCAATGGCGAAATCATCCAGATAACCCGTCCATCCCAAGGCCAGACTGACCGGGTAAATTTCGCCTCGTTCTGGAAGTACCTGTAATTTGACAATTAGATCCCCTTGGTTAATCACCGCTTCCTGTGCCCACAGATTTGTCTCAGCACTAAACAACCACATAGAGAGCCCCAATTTGAATTGCCTGATACTCTGGGTATCTGGATTCCAGCGCCCGGATAAGTGTATAATCGATTGCGGTATATTTGCAGTAGGTACATCGATAAGTTGATAGCGTGGTTGAATTTCAAGAAAGGCGGCGAACTGGTTTTTGATTAGATCTAAGCGCTCTTGTTCTTGTCGTTGACGGGATTCTTCCATTTTGAGTATATGATCAAGGGAATCAATGACCGCTTGTTTGCGACCTAGAGCCAGACTGTCCATCGTAAGCTTGTGGCGCAGAGAATCTGCTCGTAAGGCCTCCAGTGCTTGATGGGCAAGCGTCTGCTTCCGGATATTGGCTTCCAGGGATATTTGAATCTCCTGGGTCACAAGATCGTGATATTCCGATTTCCCATATCGTATCAGGCTATAAAAGATTGAATCCTGAGTAATGAAGCGTTCCGTGATACTTACGCTACGCAGATTCATATCAGTAGAAACCAGGGCCTCGTAGCTGTAGTTTTCTTCAAGGCGATCCTTATTCTCTTCAATCTGTTGGCTGGCTATGCTTTGAACCTTGGTTTCAACATGTTGGGCAAAGCGCAATCGAGCTTCATCATCAGCTTCATCAGACGATTCAGTCGCTTTTCCAATCCCAAAATAATAATTGTCGGATTTAATCGCACCATCCTTGACCCATCCAGGAGCAGCTCCAGGTTTGGGTGAGATCAATTCATCAGCTGATTTATTGAAAAATTCATCCACATCAAATGGACGACCGCGGACATCTCGATCATATTTTGTAGTGTCTGGTTTTGGACTGGAAAAGCCGTTGACAGTCAAGCAAAGAAGAGACAATATAAGGAATATTTTTTTGATCGAAGAAAGCCCTCCTTTTCCTGGCGTTATTCTAGTCCCTGTAAGTGATCAAGACAAGGTTTGATTCAGAAAGCAGGACCAGGAATTTTCATGTTTTGCGCTCGATCACTTCAAGAATTATCCATTAAATTTCATGAATGACTTCATGTAATTATTGGATAGGAATGAGATGAATGCTGCGATCTCAAGCAGGAATAGGTTTATTTCTACCATCCGAATGGCTTAACTGAGGACATCCGCGACAATAAATTTATTTGGTATTGAGTTGGAAAGATAATACCTGTATTCGCCATTGTGTCATGGGTGTACAAATGTTATGATTGTGGCGCTGTTCCGAATGAGCGGTTCAGAGACCTAGAGAAAGGATGCCCGTTGTGTCAAAAGGGGTAACGAAACAAAGCGAAGATTTTTCAAAATGGTACACTGATGTGGTCAAACAAGCCAAACTGGCTGATTATGGTCCGGTAAAAGGAACCATGGTTATTCGACCCTATGGTTATGCGATATGGGAGAATTTTCAAAGCATCCTGAATCAAATGTTCAAAGATACCGGTCATGTTAACGCCTATTTTCCGTTGTTCATTCCAGAGCATTTCATGCACAAGGAGGCAGAGCATATTGAAGGTTTCGCCCCCGAAGTGGCTGTAGTCACGCATGGTGGTGGTAAAAAGCTGGAAGAACCCCTGGTGATTCGTCCTACCTCAGAGACTATCATCTGGCATATGTATAAAAAATGGATCTCTTCATATAGAGATCTTCCGCTGCTTATCAATCAATGGGCAAATGTCGTGCGCTGGGAGATGCGTACCCGTTTGTTTCTGCGAACAACTGAATTTCTATGGCAGGAAGGACATACGGCGCATGCCACCGAGGATGAAGCCCAGGAAGAAACCCTGAAGATGCTGGAAGTCTATCGCAGCTTCGCCGAGGATTACATGGCTATGCCCGTCATTATGGGGAAGAAGTCGGAATCAGAGAAATTTGCAGGGGCTGTCAGCACTTATTCCATAGAAGCTATGATGCGTGATACCAAGGCTCTGCAATCTGGTACCAGTCATAATCTGGGCCAGAAATTCGCCAAAGCCTTTGAAGTGACCTTTCAGAACAAAGATAACAAAGAAGAACTTGTATATGCTACTAGCTGGGGGGTTAGCACACGTTTGGTTGGTGGGCTGATCATGGCTCACGGAGATGATAAAGGATTGATCCTGCCACCTAAGGTGGCACCATATCAGGTCGTGATTATTCCCATTTTCAGAAATGATACACGGGATCTGGTTATGGATAAAGTGAATGCCCTGGTTTCAGATATGCGAAAAGCTGATATACGTGTTCATATTGATGATGACGAGAAAAGTTCACCTGGATTCAAGTTTAATGAGTGGGAAATGTGCGGTGTTCCCATGCGGGTCGAAATTGGTCCCAAGGATGTAGAAAAAGATCAGGTGGTGGTGGTAATTCGCCATTCCGGTGCCAAGCATTTTATCAAGATGGGCGATCTGGTCAATTTTCTCAGTGAACAGGTTGTGACGGTTCAAGATGAGCTTTTCCAACGTGCACTGGACTTCCGGGAGGCTAACACACATACAGTTGATAGCTGGGATGAGTTTAAAGAGACCATGGAAGTGAAAGGTGGGTTTATTAAGGCTTTTTGGAATGGTTCAGCCGAGGTTGAAGAAAAGATCAAAGAAGAAACCAAGGCTACAATTCGGTGTATCCCATTCGATCAATCAAGTGCAGGTGGGAAATGCATCTACACAGGTGAGGAGAGCCAGCAACAGGTAATTTTTGCCAAGGCGTATTAGTCAGGCAAGAAGTTAGAATATAGAATCATAAAGCCCCTGCCAGATCGGTAGGGGCTTTCTTATGTGGCCCCACCACAAGTAAAAAATAATCCAGTTATCCTTTTCTTATTCGCGCCATAATGCGCCAAGTACCTATTCGGTACAGCTGTA
>JABMPR010000282.1 GCA_013202895.1 bacterium
CCTGGTCTTCAAGACTGAGATGGGCAATTCCAGCGCCATAAAATTCAACAAATTTTCCGACCACGCCTTCTGCTCTAAGCATCTCAACCACTGTCAGAACAAGATCTGTCGCTGTTGTGCCTTCCGCCATTTTGCCTGTAAGTTTGAATCCCACGACCTGTGGGATCAGCATAGAGATGGGTTGACCAAGCATGGCGGCTTCAGCTTCAATACCACCAACACCCCAGCCCATGACACCCAACCCATTGATCATGGTCGTGTGCGAATCTGTGCCGACAAGTGAATCGGGATAAATTTGAGTACCCTCTCCAGTTTCTTTTTTGAAGACAACCTGAGCCAGGTATTCAAGATTGATCTGGTGAATAATGCCTGTGTCGGGCGGTACTACATTAAAATTTTCGAAGGCATCTTGACCCCAGCGCAGAAAACCGTAGCGCTCACGATTACGCTCCATCTCTATATTAGCATTCTCACGAAAGGCCAAATTGGAACCGAACTTATCCACCTGAACAGAATGGTCGATGACAAGATCAGCAGGCTGCAGGGGATTTATCTTTTCAGGATTCCCACCCAGCTCTGTCATGGTATCTCGCATAACGGCAAGATCTACTACGGCGGGAACGCCAGTAAAATCTTGGAGGAGTACGCGGCTGGGTCGGAGTTGAATCTCATGGGTAGGCGCTGCTTTTGCGTCCCAATTCAAGATAGCTTCAACATCCTTCCTTGAGACAGTGACATCGTCTTCAAAGCGGAGCATGTTTTCCAGAAGAATCTTATGGGCAATAGGGAGCTGCTTCAGTTTTTCATCAGCATTCAGTTTTGAAAGGGCAAAATATTCATGATCCTTACCATAAAGGTTAAGGTTTGATCTGGTTTGGAAGGTATTCATTGATTTGGTTTTAGTCGCCATGGGAACTCCTGGGATTTATATGATTGAGCGAAATATTGTGAGTTGGTGGAGTACTATGATTTAAGGTATTTATCACCTCTGAAACTAAGCTTTTGAAGAGCAAAATCAATTGCCATCAAACCTGAATCGGATGCATGGTTCCATGAGCAAATGCTCTAATTTTAGGCCGTAACAAAACACAAAGAAGTGAGAGTCAAATGATAGCAGATGGTGAAACTCATTAGAGTGGAGGACTTCTATCGATGAAGAGTATCAAGTGTTAATCAATATCCCCATGAACTGTTTCTATTGTGTATGTTTAAGTTCATATTTGACGCATTAAAAAATGAGCAACTTTAATCGGGACTCGCCTTGAATAGTTATATTGATATCCTGTTTTGGATACGCCAAAAGAAATGGCTGCTGATTGCCATTGCTTATGGTATGGTGATGCATTATTGGGTTACTCCCCCGGCCGATCTAAATATGGCGGCCTTTGATACCCTGATCATCATTTCAATGGCCCTCATTTTGATCATTACAGAACCCTTGCCTCTCCCTGCCATTGCCATGTTTATGCTTTTTATGCAGGTGGTTCTAGGAATAGATACAGCCAATAATGTGGCTTCATCATTTATGAATGATGCTGTCTTTTTCATCATGGGTTCCCTGATGTTGGCTGTGGCCATTGTGAGTCAGGGTCTGGACAAACGTCTTGCCCTGGGTATCATCAAGCTGACGGGACATAAAACCTGGCGTATCATTGCCGGTTTTACAGCTATCTCGGCGATTCTATCTTCGTTTATCGGTGAACATACAGTGGCCGCCATGATGATGCCAGTTGGCTTGACTCTGGTTCGCTACGCTCATAAAGATCCCAGGAAAGTGGCTGGATTGACTGCAGCTATATTATTCTCCATCGCTTACGGTGCAACCGTAGGCTCGATCGGGACACCTTCAGGGGGTGGCAGAAACGTGATCATGATGAATTACTGGGCAGAATTCGGCGCGGGGTCGGTCTCCTATCTGGAATGGATGAAATATGTTTATCCTATGGTTCTAGTACAGATCCCCATCACGGTCCTCATATTGCTCTGGACATTTAAACCGGAGCAGAACAATCTGGATAGTGCCGTACGAAAGCTTGTTATTGATGTAGCTCGTGCCGGTAAAATAAAGGGGCGCGAATGGCTTGCCATGTTTCTGTTCGTTCTGGTCTTTCTGGGATGGGTATTTCTAAGTGAAAGCTTTGGATTGGGCATAATTGCCCTCTTAGGAGTATTCCTTTATCTGGCTTTTGGTCTGGTGGAGTGGGGTGAGCTTAATCGTAAGACCAACTGGGGAGTCATACTGCTATTTGGCTCGGCCATATCCATTGGTATCCAGATGAATGAAACCGGTGCCGCACAATGGGTAGCCCAAGTGATCATTACTAATTTGGGGAAAGTGATCGATAGTCCTGCGGTTCTTCAGGGGAGTGTATCCGTACTATTAACAGGATTCATGTCAAATATTCTCAGCAGTTCAGCGACAGTTGCTGTTGTTGGACCCATTGTGCTTGACCTGGGCGGCGATCAGATCCTCATCGGCTTTATGACTGCTATAGCCTCAGCATTTGGATACTTTACAGCAGTTGCAGCGCCAGCCTGTACCATTATCTATTCCAGCGGGTTGGTTAAATCGAAAGATTTCTTAAGAGCGGGTTGGAAAATGGCTGTATTATCTGTTGTAAGCCTGCTCGGATTATCCTTATTATGGTGGCCAATGCTATGACAAAAAAACAAGCACAAAACGAATCCAAGACCCTCAAATTTCTCACAGCAGTCAGTAGTGTGGAATATTCCAAGTCTACGCTCAAATTAGGCTCACTCATTGCGTCAGTGTTCGACGCCAGCCTTGGTGTTGTGTATGTTGGCGAAAAGGCTAATGAGTTCCATGGGAGTTCCGTCAACCTCACCCGTCATAATCTAGACAATTGGAATATTATTCATCCCGGATTGGAAGTCCTGGAATGGGCGCTTAACGAGTTAAAAAAGTTAAACCCGGATAACAAAGACCTGGCAAAGATTCGATTCAATCCTGATCATGTTTATGAAGAAGATGGACGCGTGCTCGTCATTCTACCCAATGAAAATGGCAGTCGTGTTGAACTCATTCTGCGTGAAGGAGAACTGGTCAACGAACTCCGGAAAGAAATTCAACTTGTAGGCTATGATCTGGCCATTATTGGTGGTAGTCAGAACAAGCGTCATCTGGCTCATTCTCTGATTCAGTATTTACCCTCATCCATCTTTGTTCTACAAAAATTCAATCCTCGAACTAAATACAAATTATTACTGTTGGTTGATGACTCCTCGGCCACCTCGAAATCGGTGAAATGGGGCGCCCTTATCGCCGAAAAACTTGGTTGGCCTGTGCGGACTTTAACGGTATCAAAAACGAAACAGTTTGGTGCCGGCTATCAAGGTGCCGCCGATATGGCTAAAAAATATTTTGAAGACAAGGCCATTGAAGTCGAACAA
>JABMPR010000283.1 GCA_013202895.1 bacterium
ATGTGTCTTCAAACCCATGTCTCACTTTTTAATTGAATTAGTAACCCTCCTCTGAGTTACGCTTTATAAACTTATAGGAAACACCCCCCCTTGTCAAGATAATTTCCCTTCATTTTACAAACAAAAACACTTGAAATATTCTACCCAATAATTACCTGATCCTTATGGAGTGAAATAGCGTCAAAATCTAAGCAAAAACTGCACGCAAGTCCTTTACAATACCTCAGGATTCAAAGAAATCATTTGCATGAACTGGAACTTATGCATATTTCAGAAAGCTTATGAAAGTATTTAGTCAGCACTACTACCTCTCAATCCTTATCCCGCTATTCTTCCTGGCAGCCTGTGGCAATGATAGCTTACCAGAAGACGTCATCGCTATTGTTGGTGATCATGAAATCACTTCAAATGATTTCAAACGAGCCTACCTTCCAGTTCTGCTCTATTCCGATAAGAAGGAATCCCCTCAAACCAGGGAAGAAACGCTCGATTTTCTTATTGATCAGACAATCCTGGCTCAGGCAGCCCGTTCATTAAAGCTCGATACTATTCCTACGCTTGAAGTGCTGCGACAAACTGCTGAGAAAGCGGCGTTCACTCGAATTTTGTATAAAGAATGGGTTAAAGAAATTATTCCAACTCCCACAGAATCTGAACTACGAATTGCATTTACCCAGAGCCATAATTCCCGCCTTGTCAGGCATCTCTTTACTGTTGATAAAGCACAAGCCTACCGCCTGCATCAAGAACTAGGACAGGGTGCTGACTGGGATTCTCTGGCTGCGCTGACATTCAATGAACCATACCTGGCATCTAATGGTGGGGTCCTGGGTTGGATGAAATTTGGTGAAATGGATCCGCTTTTTGAAAAAGCTGTCTATGAGCTAGACCCCCTACAAATATCAGAACCAGTACAGACCAGGTTTGGTTGGCATATTATCCGGGTTGATGAGCAAACTCAGGAACTCATGCTTACCGAATACGATTATTCTCTGGAACGCCGTAAATTGCTACGAATCATCCGGGAGCGACATGAACAGCGTCTGGCAGATTCAGTGATTAATGTGCTCATGGATGATGCTCAGCTAATATTTCAGCCGCAGGTTGCTCCCCGGGTGTGGACGGTGATACGTGATCAGGTTCAGCAGCTACTTGTTAGCGATGATATGCAAAAGCTCAGCAACCCGGAGCTCTCAAAATTCGAGAATCAGCTTGAGCCCCTTCTGGATGAAGAAATGTTGCGCTTTTATGGCACTATTTGGACAGTGAAAAAATTTCTGGAAAAACTGCCGGAGATGAATCGCCAGCTCATGCTCACTGATCTTAAAACAGCTACAGCCTACCTTGTCCGGGATGAAATCATCCATACTGAAGGGTTGAAGCGTAATTTGGACAGACGGCCTGAAGTTATGGGTGAAGTCAAAGACCGGGAGAACCAGTTTCTATCAAATCTTTATTTGCGCTTTAAGGCGGATTCTCAACCTGTCTCACGGGATGTCATTCAGGAGTATTATAGGCAAAATGCCAGCACAAAGTATCAAGCCCCGGATAGCATTTATATTATTGAGCTAATATTTGAGAATCATCAGAAAGCAGTAGAAATAAAAACCGCCATTATTGATGGATTGAGCCTGGAAGACATTTATGCCAGGGAGGAGATATCTAACGAATTCAAACTCAATAATCTCGGTTGGTTTAGAGCTGCTGGTTCTGACCGTCCGGATTATTACCATCGCTTGGTAAATCTACCTCTCAACACACCTGTCGGCCCCCTCTCAGGCTCTCAGACTACGATTTTAATAATGGCTACACGGCGACACCGCCATGCAAAAGCGCTTGAAGATATTTTTGAGCAGGTAAACATGGATGCGGAAGACGAGCGACTCGGAAAATTAAGACTACGGGAAGTCCAACGCCTGTCAAAGGAAAAAAAGATCAGAATAGATCTTGATAAGCTTCAGAATCCGGATTGGCTAAACTGATCAATCAGTAGTCACTACGAGAACGCTATTTTCCCCACCATATGGATCTATTAAAAAATCCTCTGCATTGGGATCAGCAATCCACTCACCCCCATTGACGACCAGCTTATATTGATAGCTTCCCGATTTAAGGGGAATGCTTACAAAAACCGTATCACCCCGACGCTTAGATTGGTAATCAGTAGCTGTCCAGTTATTAAAATCTCCAGCTAGCTGAAGTTGAGTCACACGACCATCTGGGTCAGGTAAAAACAATTCGATCTGATGATAATCTGCGGACAATCGAGGAGTAAAATCAACCCAGCTAGACATTGAAGGATCTACATTCCCTTCATATTTCCAGACGGTAGTACTGTATGGAGGCAGCCGCAACCAGAGCTCATTTTTTTCGAGTCGCAGGACTCCCAATCCAAATACTTGATCAGCGGCATTAATCTCAAGCCCGGGCCTGATAGGAATGGATAGGAATTCCTCAGTGGAGGCATTATTCAAAATTATTAATAATTGCTCATGGGGTAGATATCTCAAATAAGCATATACGGAC
>JABMPR010000284.1 GCA_013202895.1 bacterium
ATTGGAAATACAACTGACGCAGTCAATACGATTAGAATCAATCCCCATTCCACTCCGGCCGCGCATGTCCCGCCAACCACAAATAACATTAGTCATTCCGGAGAAGGAATTTCTAATTATGAACTTGACGTTATTCCACTGACTATCAATCAGTTAAGTGAATACAGTTACGAACTTACTTTCGACTATATAAGCCGAACTGAAATTGGTAATCCTGGTGTAACGGCTATGGCTGTGATCCTGGATTCCAGTGCTACCAGTAACGATCATTATGGTGTTGAATTTGTTCCGGACGCTAGATTCAATTTACATAACCTGAGTACTGGAGAGGTCATCCGGGAAGGTTATCCGTTCCGCATAGGCGTGGCGTACACTCTGGCTCCTGGAATGAAAATTGAGTTCCAGATTACTGACTCAAGCAGAGCACCAAGTGCCGGAGACTACCTGAGTCTAATCTTTTCGGCAACTCTGGAGCGCCTTGATGGTCAGGACACTGTAACAGTAATACCTGGACAAAAATTCGAGCCAGGTGTTCATCTGGTCTCAGACGATGGACTCATGCTGACAATGAATCCACAATCTGAATTACAGGATATCATCATCCCGGCTGTTCTCGATTTCGATATTGTGTTCGAGGTGGCTGATCCAAGCGCGCTTCTGGATACTTCCTATCAGATCAATATGACTGGTTCATCTACTGACAGTCTGGGAGTGGTTTTTTTGTTGGTGGACATTCTTTATAGTGATCTCACTATGGCTTCAGAAACTGACACTATTTACGATACAGGTTCTATCATCTTCAATGGAATCTCTGCCAGCTTTGATTTTGATCCAGAAAATCCACCACCGACAGGCACCACAGCAAGCCTGGTATCTGTTCCGGCCAGAGCACCAACCATCAGGGATATTTTTCAGTTTGGGATTCTGGATGGTTATGTAGACCAGAGCCTGATAGAATCCAGTATGGAATCTATTCGAGTCGTTCCAAATCCCTACATTGTTGGCTCGCTTTGGGAACCTGATTTTGGCGAGCTCCGTGATGAGCCCTTGCGGCAGCTTCAATTCACACATCTTCCTCCTGAATGTGAAATCTTTATTTTTACACTTTCAGGTGATCTTATCAAGACGCTGGAACATCAAACAGCCAATAGTCCCAGTGGGACTAAAACCTGGGATTTGAGAGCTGAAGGTGGTCGTGAGATTGCGCCCGGCATCTATCTATACCTGGTCAAATCCAATACTTTCCAATATTTTAATCGATTTGCGGTGATCAAATGAGGTGCAACTTGAGAATTACAAATTCATGGTATGCAGGCATCATAATTATGTGTGTAACAATGATAAATTTACATGCCCAGAATCCTAACCTTGGATCAGCCGGTGCCCAGTTTTTAAAAATTCCAATTGGAGCCAGATCGGTGGCACTTGGAGGGGCTGTTACTGGCATGTCTGAGGATGCGACTGCCCTGTTTTGGAATCCAGCAGGTATTGCCCAGGCTCATGCACATTCCCTGCATTTTTCCTATATCCCCTGGATGACTTTTTTTGATATTACAGCCATTGCTTACAGCGTGGATCTGGAGGAAAAGGGTATACTCGGCTTCCATGCCATCACCTTAGGAATGGATAAATTGGAGATCACCACTGAGCGCCAACCCGATGGTACAGGCCAGTATTTTGACGCACAAGATATGGTTGTTGGAGCCAGCTATGCTCAGCGATTAACGGATCGATTCAGTATGGGGGTGTCAGCAAAGTATATTTTTCAAAGAATCTGGAATGAAAAAGCCCATGGGCTTGGCTTTGATGTTGGAACGCATTATGAAATTGATTTTCAAAAGATGGTCCTGGCCATGTCAATGCAAAATTTTGGTCCCGATATGCGCCTGAATGGTCCTGAGCTTCTGGTGGTTGTGGATGATGATGAACTTTTTCCCAATCGCCTGCTACAGACACAGAAGCAGACTGAGAGTTACCCGCTTCCCTTAAGTTTTCAGTTCGGTCTTGCCGCCAACCTGATAAAAAATCCTTACCTGCATTCGAGGATTGCGGTAGACGCAATTCATTATAATGATAATGCCGAGCAGATCCATGTGGGTCTTGAAACTGCTATTATAAATCTAATAATACTGCGGGGTGGTTATAAATTTAATAATGATGAAGTAAGAGGCAGTCTTGGGGTGGGACTCAAAAAGAAGATCGATAAAATGGTCCTCAAATTGGATACCGCAGTTGTCATGCACGAACGTTTGGGAGAGACAACCTATATGTCCATGGGTATTCTGTTTTGACGACACGATTTTTAAGTTGCCTAAACCTATTTATGCAGCGACACATACTTATTGGATTAACATTTTTTCTGATCTCAAATGGTCGGGTTCATTCAGAAATCCCCGCTTCTTTTCAAAGTTTGAATCAACTTACCAGCTATTCCGACTTTACTCAAATTGTTCAGGAATTGGACTCTGATCCAAGGTTTACACTCTCTGAAGCCGGCAAAAGTAGTCAAGGCCGTTCTCTGTGGCTGCTCCGGATCGCACACCCGAATCAGAAGATTAATTGGAGGGTGTTTTTCTATGCCCAGCAACATGGAAACGAGCCTGCAGGAAAAGAGGCTTTGATCTATCTGGCAAAATCTATTCAACAGGATCCAAAAATTTTACCCAGGGGTGTGGAATTGTGGCTCATGCCCATGGTTAATCCAGATGGGTCTGAGCAAGACCAACGTAAAAATGCAGTGGATGCCGATCTCAATCGAGATCATATGATTCTGGAGCAGCTGGAAACGCAGGCTCTACATCGGGCATTTCGATCCATACAACCACACCTATCCATTGATTGCCATGAGTTTGGTCGGGATAGCGATGACTACCGTGAACAAGGTTGGTTGGAATGGCCGGAGATTATGATGGATTATGCCAATTACCCCCTCCTGAATGACGAAGTTGTTAGCTATGGTGCCGGTCTGGTCCAGCGTATGGAAAGCCCAATGATAAAGAAAGGCATCAATTTTCATCGATATTTTGTGGGAGGTGTACCCCCGGACGGTGAACAACGCTTTAGTGCTCCCGATATGGACGGTGGGTTGAATGGTGCAGGAATTTATGGCGGATTCTCGTTTATAATTGAAGTCGGAGTTTATCGCAAAGATAATGATGACAATCATGATCTTCCTCGTCGAGTATATGTATATACAGAACTACTTCAGCAGGTCCTTCAAGATCGAAAGATACGTATGCAAGGTCTAGCCCTATTTGGGAGGAAGATCAAGCCTGAGCTGCCAATTTGGGCTCCAACCAACTACTTCTGGGCCAAACTGAGTGAATCCGCTATGAGTATTCCGGTTATTGATTCTGCCACAGCTAAAGCCATTTCTATCCCGGCACCGAATTTTATGCCAGATCTGGTTATCAAAAAAAGTGTCTCTGTTCCTCTAGCATATCTGATAAATGCGGAGCAGGCTGATGTTTTCACTGATTTACTAAATAGACACGAAATCCCTTTTCAGGTAATTGAAACACCTCGCGACCTGCTCATCCAACGCTGTCTGCTTGATACTGTTGAGATGGATTTTGATGATGTGTATCACCGTTATGGGGGGCGTGTCATCGCCACGCTCAATCCAAAGGAAAAAGTGCTCGTGGAACCTGGCAGTCTGATTGTGCCCGTGGAAGCCCAAAATGGGATCAGAGTGCTGGCATTGCTGGAGCCAACCCAGATGTTTGGATTATATCAATATCCAACTTATTTGAAGATGGTTACAGATGATCGTATCTTACCGGTAGCCCGGATTCTTAGAGAAAAGTAATAGTACAATTTAAATAAAATATCTGCGCACAATCAGAACACAAATTACGCTTATGATTGATGTATATTGCTGATTATCAGCTAGTTACATGGATGTGCTAAGGTGATCGCAATGTCACTCAAGCTTTCAAGCCTGCTGGCTTAAAAGTATTTAGGATTCTGTTTGCTCGCTGAGTCTTTCTGTGGCTTCATTTAGCTTGGCTATGATTATGCTCCGATCGTCAGGTCCAAGATCACTCATGTTCATATTAATGGAGAATCCAATGAGCGATTCGATTTGGTTGTCATTTGCATCTATTGGAGCAGGCTGAACCCCATAAACATCAACACCACGGTCTGAAGCCAATATGAGGATTGGATAATCATTTTATGCCGCTTCGGTTTGATTTTTCCTGCGTAGACTGGAGACGACTATTGAAATTCCAGCTGCTACAAACCAGATGACGAGAGCATACAACAGGATGATTCTAAGGGCATAGGCAATACTCATAGTGTAAATCACCCAACTCGTCACATTTGCCAGATCTCCCGATACCAAGATTAGAACCAGGGATGAACCTATATCATCTACAGCAATAGCCACAGGAAAAAGAGGAAAAACGTAGGCAGCCTTCAACAGGCGTGAGTTTGCATGAAGATGACGCGCTATAACCAGTGCAACTCCGGTGAAAGCCAGCATAAATCCAAATATGGAGAGGATATTGAATTTAAAGCTGGATATAAAAGTGGGGAGATGCCCCTGCTGATCAAGGTTTGCAACAAAAGTCTTGAACCGGAGTAGATCAAAAGAAAGCCATACCTCATTGAACTCATTGGTGTCTATTCCCATTTCTGTGAAAAGACGCATCATATAGCTATAGACCGGTATGAAAATGAGTAGTCCCAGGAAAATAAAAACTCGTGTAGCTAATTTCGAAGGATAGGTTCTGAGATTTTCTAACATGCTCGTTCCCCGCTTTTATAATCATGACCAATTGTAACGAATTACATATTCTGCACCTAATAGTCAATAATAATGTTTGTAAACCTCTACATTCGTTTACGATTACCTATTCACTATTTCAGGATTTCAGCACTCCTACATATAAAAACCCTGAGTTTTTACCAGGGCTTTTGTCACGATCGGCATTTTTCGAAATTCCAGCTAAAGTTGAAGCTTATGGGATTTATTTCTTTTTCACCTCAGCAACAAAGTAGCCATACCCCTCCTGCTCCATCTCTTCAAGCGGAATAAAGCGTAGAGAAGCTGAATTGATGCAATATCTCATCCTTGTGGGTGCTGGACCATCGTCAAATAAATGACCGAGATGGGAATCCCCTTGCCTTGAACGAACTTCAGTTCTCACAGAGAACAGACTTCTATCCTCGGTTTCAACAATATTTTCATCCACCAGTGAACGGGAAAAACTCGGCCAACCTGTTCCAGAATCATATTTGTCGCTGGAACTAAATAAGGCTTCCCCACTGACAACATCTACATAGATACCGGCTTTCTTATTGTTCCAGTAGGCATTGTTAAACGCTGGTTCAGTTCCCGATTTCTGAGTGACATTATACTCCATTCTTGTCAATGAAGTTTTTAATTCAGATTGTGTTGGTTTACTAAATTGTCCAATATCTTTCAGCGCTTTTTTTTCATTTTTCCAGTTTTTATTAATAAAGCCATCACGTCCTGAGCCAACCTTATACTTATTATAGCGACTTGGATTGTTGCGATAATAATTCTGGTGGTAATCCTCCGCCGGCCAGAACTTCTTATATTGAACAATGTCAGTTTTTATATCATTTTTAAACTTCTCTGATTGATCCAGTTCACGCTTTGACATTAACGCTGCTTCTCTTTGATCATCTGTGTGGTAAAATATAGCTGTATGATATTGTGAGCCCCGATCGGCAAATTGTCCTCCAGCGTCTGTAGGATCGATATTTTGCCAGAACACTTTTAACAATGTTTCATAGCTTACCTTTTGGGGATCATATGTCACCTGCACTGATTCCAGATGACCGGTTATCCCACTAATCACCTCCTGGTAACTGGGATTTCTGACACTCCCGCCTGAATATCCAGAGACTACATCTACAACACCCCGTAGTGATTCAAATGGTGGTTCCATGCACCAGAAACAGCCCCCGGCAAAAGTAGCTTGTTTGTATATGATAGAGGCCAATGGTGAATCCTTGGATATATATTGAGCTCCCAGAGAACCAACAACTAAAAAGGCCAGTGTAATAATTCCAATTTTCCTGCTTATTCGATTACGCATTGTTAATCCCCTTTCCCACTCTAAATCTTTTGGTTGCAGGAGGGTACTGCGACCCTCCTGTCCATACGATTCTTATTAATTCGTGTTACTTACAGTTCGGTGATTGTTACTCTGATAATTTCATTGAGAGATTGATATTCATATGAATCATCCACCATTCTTACCAGACCCATCTCGTCAACGCCTGTATCTGTACCTGCCTGTCGTGGTGCCTGGTTCAAGCCGATTCCAGGGATTTCATTCACTTCTGTTCCGGCATCCCAGATATAAAATGAACTTGTGATATCACCTGTGACTGCAGAGCTGCCTGAAAATAAAGCGATACCCATACCTGAAGGCGCCACAAATAAGTCATTTGATTGAACCAGCATGGTAGCCAGTGTGAGATAGTCGCCTTCCATAGCTTTAAATGTGAACTCATATGATTCACCGGGACCCAGGGCTGCTGGACCGGCTGCTCCAACGGGAGTATTAAACACCCCACTGGCTCCGAGACTATTTGAGGCACTGATACTGGCAGCCAGATCAGCTGGATTACCATCTTCTGCTAAATCCTCTAGACCCTCGCCACGATCCGCCGATCCATCAGCAAATAAAGCGTTGGCGGATTCATGTAGAACATAGACACCCGGTGCGAACAATTGAGTTACACCAGTATCCTCTGACAACATTGAAGCCAGATCCGTTGGATCTCCATCTTCTGCTATTGCAGCAAGACCATAACCATAATCAGCCATTCCAACAGTGAACAGGGCATTTGCTGCGGAATGAATCACATATACTCCAGGTGCCAGAGGCACTGCATGGCTCTCACCATCTGATGTCATAAGTGTTGAAGCGTTTGATACATTTTCAATCCGCAAACTAAAGCCGTAGTCACCGGTACTGCTTAAACTCACCTGAATCACATCAGCCACAGCGGGTAAGTTGTCAAAATCATCTGTGGCAAGTCGCACATTCGTGATTGCATCTGCCGCACCCGTATTTGCACCGGCTTGTCGGGGTGCCTGGTCGCTACCCAGACCTGGTTCCTGATTGACTTCGCTACCCACGTCCCAGAGCATTATCTGACTGGTGACGTCTCCCGTGACTTGATTCCCCATATTGTCATATAGGTCAATCCCCTCACCATCTGGTGCATAAAACAGATCATTTGACTGCACAAACATAGTAGCAAATGATAGTCTTGATCCAACGCCTGCTTCAAAGCTTAGCTCATAAGCCTCGCCGGGAAATATTGGTGCCGGATCACTGCCACTAACAGGTGTGTTAAAAGCAGCACTTGCCTGATAGCTTTTCGCCTCAGCAATGTTCTCGATGCTTACTTTGAAATCCGCTTCAATTTCCGGATCGTTGCTAGTTGTGTCGCATGCAATCAGCAGCAACATCGTTGTTCCTAATACGGTCAGTTTTTTTAACATGGTTACCTCCTATTTGTTGTTGCCAACAGTTTTGTTTGACCTGTGGCAAGATATGGGAGGGATATCACGGAAGTATCACATGGGAATCAAATGTGTGTAAAATCGGATTAGCTGAGGGGGAGTTCAAAACTAAAGCTGGTGCCTTTACCAGCTTCACTTTTAACCTCAATTTTCTGCTCATGAGCTTCAACCATCTTTGCGGCAATGGTTAATCCCAGTCCCGTGCTGGTTGAGCCTTTGATTGTTTTCTTTCCACCCGTATAAAAGCGGTCAAATATGTTTGGAAGATCCTTAGCCGGGATACCCTGGCCGGTATCAGAAATCAGAATTGACACCGTTTTTTCTTTCTGCTGAACCGCCAGAGTAATTGTACCTCCTGCAGGTGTGTATTCAGTCGCATTACGTATGAGATTTGATAAAACCCGGTCAATCATGGCAATATCACCATTTACCAGGGGCAGATTGTGGGGGATATCGGTGATTAATTCAAGTTCAAGAGACTCAGCTAATTTCCCGAATTTCAAGCTGATATCCTGCATTAATTCGCTGATTGAGAATGGTTCGAGCGTGGGTTGAATCTGTTTTGCTTCCAGTTTTGAGAGTTCAAATAATTCGCTGACCTGCCGGCTAAGACCGACTGTGTTTTTCAGGATTACCTCAAGATATTTTATGCGTTGTTCCTGATCAAGATCAGTCTTCATCAGGATGGTTTCCACATAGCCCTGAATAGAAGCCAGAGGCGTGCGCAAATCGTGTGAAACATTGGCGATGAGTTCTCTTCTAAGTGTATCATTCTGTTTGAGCTTTTCAATGATGGATTCAATCGTATCCGCCATATTGTTAAACGAATTCCCGAGTTGTCCAAATTCGTCAGAGCTTGAAATCTGAATACGATGTTCAAGATCCCCCTGCTCAAATTTGCTTACCATTTCCGAGATTACGCGCAAGCGCTTGGTTAAAAGAGCGAATAGAATCAGCCCGATAAGTCCGGCAAAAAATACGGTAATAATCAGACCAGATGTGAGTGTGCGAACAAAAAAGCTCTCACGAAAATAGGCGTAGGTTGAATCGTATTGTTCTCCGCCTATAACAATATACAGAAATCCTTTGGACCCATCCCCCATGACCAATTCTGCTGCAGAGAAAGGCTTACGTTTCGCTGGCTGTCGAGGATCACTCCCCAGAATAGGGAGGTCGTCCGATTGCAAAATAAATTGAAAGATAGGGTTCAAATCAACTGTCTCAGATTTAATCGTTTTACCAGGTTCTGCAAAAAATGCCAGAATCTTGCCTGCCTCATCCAATAAATAGATTTCGATCTTAGGATTCATAACCATCATGTAATGAATTCTTTCACCAATGCGATTAAGATCCAGATCACCCTCTAGAATAGATGTGAGCTCGAAGGCCATATCCTTTGCCAAAGAAAGATTTAAACGTTGTTCTATGTCCTGGTTGAGGTTTATAAAGGATCTGGTCGTAATGATGACCTGGCTAACACCCATGATGGTGAGTACGACCAGAAAGACTGTTGTCAGTTTTCCATAGAATGAAGTAAAAAACCGTTTCATGATTCCAACTCATCGAGATCTACAAAGCGATATCCCACACTCCAGACAGTCTCTATATAATGTGGATTAGCTGGATCTTCCTCAATTTTTGATCGAAGTCTATTAATGTGTGAGTTTACAGTATGCTCATAGCCATCGAATTGATAGCCCCACACCAAATTTAACAACTGCTGCCGTGTATAAGCTCGTCCTGGATTGCTGGCAAATAAAAACAGCAAATCGAATTCTTTTGCGGTAAGGTCTAGAGCCTTACCTGAAACGGTTACACGTCTTTTGTCACTATCAATAACAAGTGATTCAATTACTATTTTCGATTCCGGAGTATCTGAACTCTTGCCTTCCGCATCAACCTCCATGCGCCGGAAAATCGCCTTAACTCTGGCAATGAATTCCCTGATACTGAACGGTTTAGTGATATACTCATCGGCACCAAGCTCGAGTCCCAGCACTTTATCCAACTCCTCTGAGCGAGACGTGAGCATCATGATAGGGGTTAGCCTATCCGAAAGGCGGATGCGCTTGCAGACCTCCATACCGTCCATCCCAGGCAGCATAACATCCAGAATAATGAGATCGAATGATTCATGGATGGCACGTCCCAACCCTAAATCACCTTGATCAGCCGATTCAACCTGGAATCCAAGATCTTCTAAATGGATGGTTAATAGATCAACGATTGATTCGTCATCTTCAACGATTAGCACCCGATTTTTAGTTTCATTATTCATAATATTTATAACTGCACCTTCGATAGCTATTTGTTCAGGGTGCTTAATCTGAGGCAACAATCATAGGAATGCAAATTTTTAATGAATGAGAGCGGCCGGCTCCCTGTTAATCTTGTATAGAATTGTTCAGAGCGAATAACCCCAGAATTCGCAAAAATTAAAGCAGCTCATCTTACTGATCTATTCTGGCTTGTTTTGGTCTAACTTCTGTGCTGAAATTGTGATTGGATATAAATGTAACTATTTTCTAAGATAAATGACGAAATCGCGCTAAACTTGATATCCTGATAAGGACCCAAATTTGAACCGACAAACTTCCCGACCCTACCTCCTCACCGTTCTGATGATCTTCAGTAGCTTGGCACTCAATGCGCAAAATGTTGTGATCAATGAGTTGCTGGCTTCCAATACTGCCGATTTCCCCGAAATGTATGATTTTGGTGATTACAATGATTGGCTTGAGCTTTATAATCCCACTGACCTAACTCAAGATCTCAGTGGATATTTTTTATCGGATGATTCAGAGGATCCTCTGAAATGGCTGATTCCAAACAACACTCAAATCGATGCACATGAATATCTACTAATCTGGGCAGATGATTTTAATGAGGGTCCTGGAGCCTTTTATCAGCGGGCCACCTGGCCCTGGGAAAGCTATACCACCCGTCATTATCACACAAATTTTAAACTCAACCTAAGTGGCGAGCAAGTAGTGCTGGCAAGTGCCGATCATACTGCCGAACAAACTCTTATTCCTGAGGGTGCCCTGTGGAAATACCTGGATGAGGGATCTGATCAGGGAATCCTGTGGACTGAAACAGATTTTGATGATGCGGCCTGGAATGCAGGTCCGGCAGAGTTGGGTTATGGAGATGGAGACGAAGCAACTCTATTAAGTTATGGTCCTGATAGTGATGATAAGTACATCACGACTTATTTCCGGCACCTATTCCCTCTTGCCAATTCAGCCAATATTCAAAATCTAAGCCTCCTGTTGAAACGTGATGATGGAGCTGTAATCCATATCAATGGCAATGAAGTTCTGCGTGTAAATATGCCTGCGGGACAGATCGCTTATGATACACCGGCAAGTTCAGCAGTAGCGGATGCCGATGAAGATGCTTTTTTCGAGTTTTCCTTATCTGGCTCAGAACTCGTGGATGGCAGCAATGTTATCGCAGTAGAAATCCATCAGGTTAGTCACACAAGCTCCGATATAAGTTTTGATCTAGAGCTGACTGGACACAGCTACTCCGGTACTGAGATTGTGGATGTCATCACCTATGGACCCCAAACAACGGATGTGTCATATGGTCGTGATTTAGGAGGAGCTTCGTGGTACTATTATGGTCAGCCAACCCCTGGTAGCGCGAATCTCACCAATCCATCCAGCACAATGACCAGGTCGGGCAGCATCAGCGCTTCATTAGAAAGTGGGTTTTATTCTGGTCCTCAAACGGTCCTCCTGGAGTGTGATTCTGAATCCGATCAGATTTTTTATACACTTGATGGGTCAAGACCGGGGGAAAGCACCAGTTTATACACTGGTCCTATTCTGCTGGAAAATACGGTAGTTTTGAAGGCCAGATCTATAGCCGTTGATAGGGTCCAGGGTGCTATCCTGACCGCAAGCTATCTAATAGATGAGCCAAGCCATATCTCCAGCGTATCGCTCGTGGCAGAGCCAGCGACACTTTGGGATTCTGATATCGGTATTTACGAAAACGAATACAAACAACGTGAGATACCAGTCACCGTGGAATACTTCACTCCTGAAACAGAACATGGATTTACGGTTAAATCAGGCTCCCGCTTGGGAGGGCAAAACATCTGGACCAAACCCCAGAAGCCTTTTACCATCTATCAGCGAAATCGTTTTGGGGATGATCAGATTCATTACCAACTATTCCAGGGGAAACCGATTACAAATTTCAGTAGGATTGTGTTTCGAAATGGCGGCGACGATTGGGAAGAAACTCTGATCCGGGATCCCATGACCCAGAGTCTGGTCACAGGTATGATGGATTGCGGCTATATGGCTTATTCGCCCACTGCACTTTTCCTTAACGGCACGTACTGGGGTATTCATAACATTCGTGAAAAATTTAATGATCAATATTTTTATGAAAATTTTAATGCAGATCCAGACAATTATGACCATCTGGAATACACATCAACACCTGCCGGGACCCAAATGCTGGTCGTTGTAGGTAATTTTGTCGCCTACGAATCATTGATAGATTTCGTATTGAGTAATGATTTAAATCAGACAGATAACTATGCTGAATTGCTGCAATTAATGAATGTTGACGGTTTCATCGACCATTTGGTAATGACCCTGTATTGTGCAAATACCAGTTGGGGACACAATCGTGAATGGTGGCGACCAGGAACTGATGGAGGCAAATGGCAATGGTTGATTGTAGATCTTGACCGAGGCTTCAACCCGGATAACATCAATAATAATCTGGTGGACAACCTCATGAATAGCTATTTGCTCTTTCAGTATCTTCTTAGTAGTTCACGATTTGAAGAACGTTTTGTTCAAAGAGCTGCCGCGCATATTAACAACACTTTTCAGACTGAACGAGTGATTGGAATTGTTGATAGCCTGAGCAATATAATTAGTCCTGAAATACCACGTCACGCGGCGCTTTGGGGTTCTCAAGGTGGGGTGTCTTCGGTAGCTGCCTGGGAAAATGAGCTGGATAACATCAGAGATTTTGCCCAACAACGCCCTGCTATACTATTTAATCAATTCAATAATACCTTGGATTTAGACGGAACGGTCCAGGTCTCAGTGACAATCGATCCACCAGGGTCAGGTAGAATTCTCATGAATGATGTTCCACTCATCAACCCGACTGGAGCAGGATTATATTTTCAAAATCGCCTCCTGACACTTCATGCACAACCCGCAACAGGCTATCAATTTCTGGGATGGGAAGCTGTTTCTGACTCGGCGGCTATTGAATATAATTGCTTCACTGACAGTTCCTTTACGGCTGTATTTCAATTATCGGGTGAAATTATTCTCCCGGGGCTGATAAGCGAGAATACCACGCTCACAAATACACAGCCCTATGTTGTCGTACATGATCTCATTGTTCAAGATGGTGTTACCCTTACTGTGAGTGCTGGAGTTGAGTTAAGAATGCCTGAAGCAGGCAGCATCATCATTCAGGGGCAACTTGAAATTCTTGGGACTGAAACCTATCCTGTAAAAATAATTCCAAATCCATCGATCGGCGAAAACCGATGGGGAGCCATGGTTTTCTCTAATGCGACAGATACTTCACACATTCAATATGCTCAAATAAGTGGAGCCTCAAGCGGACCGGATCCCATCATCCATATTGCTGCCATCTCCAGTATCAACTCAAATACAATTATTGAGCATATTCAAATCGAAAATGTTGAATTTCCCATATATATTGAGGGCGGGTCAACCCAGATTCGGAATAGCTCGATTGCATCAGAGTATGTCTGTGATTATATTAATGTTAAGTATGGCGATGTAATTATTGAAAACTGTTCTTTTTATGGGGCACATGCTCCCGATACGGATGCCATAGATCTGGATGGTGTCATTGGCGGCATCATCAGAAATAATCGAATCTATAACTTTCAGGGTGACAATTCAGATGGGATTGATGTTGGTGAATGGTCTCAGGATGTGATGATAGCTTCCAACCTGATCTACCATTCCTCTGATAAGGGCATCTCACTGGGACAATGCTCATCTATCATTATTGATCGGAATGTGATCGTGGGCTGTGGAAGAGCGATAGCTATCAAGGATAGCGCTGATGCTTTGATTTCAAATAATACCTTATTTAATAATGATACAAGTATCAGTTGTTATGAGAAAAATGTAGGTGCCGGTGGAGGAACCGCAGAAATTGTGAATACTATTATGGCGGGAAGTTCGAATGCCCCTGTTTTCACCGATGTTCACTCCAGTGCATCTATCAGATATTCACTTTCAGATTATGAACAAATGAGCGGTGAAGGAAATCTCTACGCCGATCCCCTCTTCGTGGACGCCTCAAATTATAATCTTGAGCTGAATGGTGACTCCCCTTGTATTGACTCAGGTGATCCAGACTTACCGCTGGATGAGGATTTAACCCGATCAGATATTGGTGCTTATTATTCCTACAGCCCAGATGACTACCCCTTTCAAATCCCTGGACAATATATAAGTCAGATAAAAATCAATGAATTCTTGGCAAGTAATGATGCTACCAACAGTGATGAATCAGGTGAATTTGATGATTGGCTGGAATTATATAACCCCAGCGAAGAAGCTCTGGATTGTTCAGGTCTTTATCTAACAGATGATTTTTCTAATTTGACAAAATGGCAGTTCCCGGAAATTGGCAGCGTTATTGAGCCAGGCGGATATTTACTGGTTTGGTGTGATGAGCATCCTGACCAGGGTGATCTGCATAGTAATTTCAAACTGGGAGCTGCTGGAGAAGAGTTGGCATTGGTGAATCACAATGGAACTTCTATAATTGATTCGATTTCTTTTGGGTTACAGCTTATGGATATTTCTTATGGAAGATTCCCGGATGGTGATAACCAGTGGGCCAGCATGGCTCCCACTCCCAATTCTTCAAATTCAACGCTGGATATTTCCTCGAATGGTGAGATACCAGAGCGTTTCTTATTAGAGCAGAATTATCCCAACCCCTTTAATCCAGCAACGACCATTCGTTTTGCATTGCCGGAAGCAGCTCATGTATCACTGCTTATCTATGATCTGACGGGCAGAGAAGTGAGGATTCTGGATGCTGCTCAATATCCAAAGGGTTTTCATGAGATATCGTGGAATGGCCAGGATAGAGCGGGTAATCTGCTGGCCTCCGGTGTGTATCTTTGCCGACTGGAGGTAGAGAGTTTTAGCCAGACAATAAAAATGGTTTACCTGAGATAAAAATTTATCTATCGTAGACCCCGAAGGGGCGCAGATAGATGGTGTATTTGCGATAAGCCAATGCTCCAGTCAGGTCTGATACAGCTCGCTACCAAGAATTATCCTCATGGATTTCGTGAGCTGTAACTGACATCAAGATTCTCGCTTAAGCAGGTACTTATCCCTGACGCCCCATCTTCAGCAGGTCTATGTTGAACAGCAGCAGAATACAGTGTAATATTATCGGGATGTATTGCATAACTGGACAACGCACCTAAACCGAATCCGATCATAACTAGGGCCGCCGCTCGAAAATACTGCCCAAACGGAATTTTATGACGAATCGGAAAAGGAATATCTGGAACATCCAGTGGAATTGACCCTCAAAGAGATTAAATAATTCTCATACCTGTCTGGCTTACAACGCATTAGAGAGATCAGTTAATTCTGATTTAAGTTTAAAATCTATTGTATTGCTCAGATTACGGAACGCTCAAATAAAAGTGATCTACTTTAGACCTGGCTCTTTTCCTTATGGCAAATAAACCATTTTGATGGTCCATCTACGCTCTACCGAACTACGATGGGTAAATCTTTATCGTAAGTAAACCATTTTAATGGTTTGACTGAAATTGCCCGCCTCCAATCGGCAGAAATAGACACCCGTACTCACTTGATCTCCATTTGAGTTGAACCCGTTCCACTCCTGGTTGACCCATCCCGCTGGATGAGCAATCTCAGAGAAGCTCCATGCCACACGACCTTTCACGTCATAGATTACTAAAGTGACATCTGACATCTCGGGTAGACCAAATCGAATGGTTGTGGTCGGGTTAAAGGGGTTGGGGTAGCTCTGTAGCAACACAAACTCAGTTGGTTTCATCCCGGATTGGTCAAGTGATGTTACATATTCGGACTCAAAAGCCCCCATATCGGGTGCATTTCCATTAAAATCGACATCTGGTATATTCAGTATGGTATCACCATCGAGAATAAACAGGGCTGTACCGGCATCTACACAGGGTGA
>JABMPR010000285.1 GCA_013202895.1 bacterium
AATAGATTTTCCTTCATAGATATCGTATAAGCGGCTATAAACTAAGTACTTACCGGCTTTTTCATTGATAAGACCTTCCAGGTCATCAAAATTAATATTGGTGTCTATCAGGATTGAGAGATCACGCTCAACCGTTGGAAACACAGCTACTTTTTGGTATTCAATCGCCTTATCGAGCCCGAGACTTTCAGGGATAAGTAACTCTGCATATATGCCTGTGCTATTGTCGGAATCATGCCAAAATTCTCTTACATCTCCCAGATACCCAATACGCTCATTATTTAGATGTATGGCTAAAGCATTTTTAAAAAGGGGATGTTGTTCGCTGCTAAAACTCAATTGTTCCTTAAAAAGATCCTTAAAAAGTGAGCTCAATACTCCTTTCATATGAAAGACATCAGCTGATACAGCCTTTTGTGACCATTGTTGAACTTGCATATCTCCTGTTAAAATTAAGGCCAGATGCGATCCCTCCCTGGCACCTGTATCAGAATCCAGATCCACTGTGCTAACCTGACCCAGCTCGAATAACTTCAAATCAAATTGGCGTCGATTCAAATTATACTCGGCGGCTTTTGTCATTCCCACCAGCAATGAACTACGCATTGTAGCCATATCGCGCGATAATGGGTTTGCAAGTATCAAAGCTTCCTCATCGCCAAACACAATGGGATGTTCATTCACACCAAGCAGACTATTGGCATAAATTTGATTAAATCCAATTGCAGCCAGATGATCAATTATTTTTTCACGTGATGTATCAGGGGTCAATCTGCTCATTTTATTGGCAATGCTAAAATGCTCGGGTATAGGGATATTATCATAACCATAGACTCGACCAATTTCTTCCACCAGATCAATCTCCCTGGTGATATCCGGACGAAATGTTGGTACAGTTACAGAGAGTATAGTTGCTTCTTTTTCCTGAACCTGCATTCCCAGACCAGTAAAAATATTTAACATTTCTTCCGCCGCAATATCAGTCCCGAGAACTTTATTGCATCGATTAACTCTGAAATCAACCTGCAGCGGTAGAATTTCATGAGGATAAGCGTCCACCTGACCTTTGGTGATCTCCCCCCCGGCCAGATCGACAATTAATGCTGCCAGGCGGTCAAGGGCAAAAGGAATTCCATTGGGATCTGTTCCCCGTTCAAATCGGTGGCTGGCATCCGTTGATAATTGGAGCTTGCGTGCACCGCGTCTCACTACCACAGGATTAAAATAGGCACTCTCAAGAAGCAGGTCCGTGGTGTCATCCTTCACTTCAGAATTCTCACCGCCCATGACCCCGGCAACTGCTACAGGTTTTTTCCCATCACAAATCAACAGAACGGTTTCATCCAACACTCGTGCCTTACCATCAAGTGTAGTTATTTTTTCATTCTTTTCAGCCATACGAACGATGATTTTCCCACCCTCAATGAACCGTAAGTCAAAAGTGTGTAATGGATGACCCGTCTCCATTAATACATAGTTTGCTGCATCTACAACATTATTGATTGAACGAGTCCCGGTTGCCTGGAGTCGTTGCTGTAACCACACCGGTGATTCTGCAATCTTAATATTTTTGATCAGTCGGGCAGCATATCTGGGGCAAGCTGCTGCATCTTGAATTTCAACACTGATAAGATCCGAAGTTATGACACTGATTTCGTTGAGCTTGATCTCAGGTTTTTTGATATTTGTTCCCAGCAGTGCTGCCAGGTCCCGAGCTACTCCAATATGTCCCAGCGCATCAGATCTATCGGGAGTAAGATCCAATTCCAGGGACACATCATCCCCGGATAAATAATTCGCAATGTCCACCCCTGGACGAGCATCCTCATTCAGGACCATGATACCGGAGTGCTCATCTGAAAGGTCGAGCTCTCTTTCTGAACAGATCATTCCATTAGAAAAGACACCTCTTAATTTGGCTTTCTTGATCGTCATGCCATTTGGGAATGTGGTCCCGATTTTGGCCACGGCAACCTTTTGCCCTGCAGCAACATTTGGCGCACCACAAACTATCTGGTACTCTTGCACATCTCCCAGGTCGACCTGGCAAACGCTCAGTTTATCTGCATCTGGATGTTTTTCCTTCGAAAGCACATGACCAACAACAATGGATTTGAAGAATTCAGGAAATTGCTCAACTTTGACGGCTTCCAGACCGGCACCAGTCAATTTCGCAGCAACTTCATCAGGACTTAGATCGAAGTCGACATATTCTTTAAGCCAATTGTAGGAAATATTCATTTTATTATACCTGTCCGGATAGTGTTATTATCCTGAAAGTTGAATCTTGAAAAAAGCGATGCTCTCTTTTTGAAATCATCAGGCAGATATCCTCTACACTCTCTCGAGCGTTCTATTAAAACTGTTTTAGAAAGCGAATGTCATTCTCAAAGAAAAGACGAATATCAGTGATTCCATATTTGAGCATGGCAATTCTTTCAATACCCATTCCAAAAGCGTATCCAGTATATTTCTCCGAATCATATCCAACAGCCTCAAAAACATTTGGATCAACCATCCCGCATCCCAGAATTTCAAGCCATCCTGTATGCTTGCACACACGGCAGCCTTTTCCGCTGCATAGGAAGCAAGAAACATCAACTTCGTTGCTGGGTTCTGTAAAAGGAAAGAAACTCGGTCGAAAACGTAATTTTACATTTTCACCAAAATATTCACGGCAGAACAACTCCAATGTAGCCTTGAGTTCACCATGGTTCACATTCTCATCAACATACAGACCTTCGACTTGATGGAACAGGCAATAATGGCCTGCATCGATTGCTTCGTTGCGATAGACCCGACCAGGCATTATAGATCGGATGGGTGGTTTATCCTCAAGCATGAGTCGAATTTGAACAGGTGAAGTATGGGTTCTTAAAACTGATCCATTCTGGAGAAAAAATGTATCCTGCATATCACGAGCTGGATGTTCAGGTGGAAAATTCAAAGCATCAAAATTGTGCCACTGGGTCTCAATCTCGGGACCCTCAGCAACAGAGAATCCCAAGCGATGAAATATAGTTTTGATATCACGTAAGGTTTGCTCCAGAGGATGCAGGTTTCCACGTTGATACAAAACACCTGGCAAACTGCTATCAAGTCCAGTATCCTTGATTTGATTCTCAGCTTCGCTGGAAAGTAAACTATCTATGCTTTCCTGAACTTCCTGCTTCAGTTTATTGACCAGCCCGCCAAATTCACTCTTTCGGGCAGGCTCAACATCCTTGATCTGCTTAAATAGATCATTCAGAACACCTTTACGTCCTAAATAATGTTGTTTAATCCGCTCTAAATCAGAAAGCGCTGGACTCAATGCCAACGCTTG
>JABMPR010000286.1 GCA_013202895.1 bacterium
GGTTAATCAGATCAACGACACGGTTGGAATACCCCCATTCATTGTCATACCAATTCAATGTTTTTACAATTCGATGGTTTACAACACGCGTATAGGATGCATCATAGATCGAAGAATATGGATTTCCGATAATATCGGATGAAACCAGGTGATCATCGCTGTACTGTAGAACTCGTTCCAGCCTTTTTGTTTTACTGGCTTCACGTACGGCAGCATGAATGTCATCAACTGTAACATTGCGACTGACTTCCACAATCAAATCAACAACTGAACCATCAGCTACAGGTACACGAGCGGCAATTCCATCTAGTTTACCATTTAGCTCAGGTATAACCTTTCCTACTGCTCGGGCAGCACCAGTTGTTGTAGGGATGATGTTTTCTGCAGCAGCGCGACTTCTACGCCAATCTGAGTGTGGTACATCAGCGAGACGTTGGTCATTGGTGTATGCATGAGTTGTTGTCATAACACCCTCAACAATGCCAAACGCATCATTCAGCACTTTGGCCATGGGGGCGAGACAGTTGGTTGTGCAGCTGGCATTCGAAATAATTTTATGCTCAGGCTTTAAACCATCCTCATTTACGCCCAATACAAAGGTATAATCGATTTCATCTTTGGAGGGCACGGTAAGTACAACCCGTTTGGCTCCGGCATCAAGATGTTGGGTCAAGGATTCTTTTGTTCTAAATACACCCGTAGCTTCGATGACAACATCGATATCCAGTTCTTTCCATGGAAGTTCAGTAGGATTGCGCTTGTTCAACATCTTTACCGTATCATTAGCTGTATGGAGACTATCGCCTTCAAGATGAACTGAGGCATCTCCGAAACCGCCCATGACCGTGTCGTATTTTAGCAAATAGACCAGTGCTTCATTATCAAATAAATCATTGATAGCTATGACATTTATATCTTTGCGTTTATCTAAAATTCGGAATACGGAACGACCGATACGTCCGAAACCATTAATGGCTACTCTCATGCAGCACCTCCTTTTACGCCAAGCTTACCATAAGCTAGAGTGAGATCAATCAATCGACCTGCCTGGCCAAGACTATTATCATACCAACTCAAGGTCTTGATCATGCGTTTGCTTGATTTCAGTGTTCCTTTGGTGTCAAAAAGTAGACTATGAGAATTTCCAATCACATCGCTGGACACAATTGGATCATCGGTTATTTCTATATAGCCAGGTAGATCCGCCGCAGCTTTGCGAAGGGCATCATTTACCTCTTCGGCAGTCGTATCCGCTTTTGTTAAGACACAAGTCAGATCCAATAAAGAGCCCATGGGCACGGGAACATTCAGAGCAGAGCCTTCTATCTTACCCTTAAAACGGGGCAGGATATGCTCCATCCAATAAGGGCTAATATTTACATTTGGTATGATGTTCTTAGCAGCTGAGCGACTGCGACGAAAATTTTCGGCTGCAGTATCGCGCAAAGGCTGATCACTGGTGTAGGCGTGAATGGTGGTCATCATGGCTGATTCAACACCAAAGGCTTTATCCAGAACGTCCAGCATTAATGCCAGGGCATTGGTGGTGGCAGAGGCTGCAGAAACCAGTTTATCACCTGCATCAATAGTGTCATCATTGACACCCATAACAATAACACGATCGATATCATCATGAGGTAAGGAGCTCAGAATGACGCGTTTTGCACCTGAGTCCAGGTGGGCCTGCATTGCAGAGCGTGTGCGATATTTATTCGTAGAGTCAATTACAATATCTACATCAAATGCATCCCATGGAACATCTTTTGGTTCGACACCATGAATGAGTCTGGCTCTATGCCCATCAACAACCAGAAAGTTGCCATCTAAGTCAGGTTTTACCGCTTCTCTCCCATCTGTCTTCAACAAATAGTGCAAAATATCTGCACGACCGATATCACTAATTGCCACCACTTCCATTTCGGGCTGGTTCAGGCTCAAACGATAGATGTCTCTACCTATTTCACCAAATCCCATCAGCCCGACTTTGATTTTACTCATTAAACATACCTCCATTCCGTTCCCCAGCTAAAAAGGGATCGGCGTTAAAAGTTAAAAAGTTTTCCAAAGATCAACCTTTGGCTGAATTAATAATTGGTTCATGATCTTCACTCAACAGATCCTCCAGGTTATGAATATCTCCCTGTAGCATCTCTGAGATGACTGATCCCATTTGTATCTTATAACGTTGACCAAACAGGGTCAGATCTAAAATGATGTAATTTAAGGCAATCGCCACAATTGCTGAATTCCTGGTCCAGGCTACTTTATTTGTTGGCAGCATTTCGACGCCCCCTAGCAGTGCTGAATCGCGATCAGCAACAAGCAGAATTTTGCTGCTCCAGACATCTTGAAGTCGATTACTATCCAGATTGTAGGCGAAGACCCTTCCCACATCTACTGGCAGATCGCAAAAAGAGAAAATCACCAATTCCACCCCGCGTTTTTCGGCATCCTTAAGATCGGCGTGTAATTTTTCAAACTCGGTACGCCAGATGGACAGGTAAATCGATTGTTTAGCGCTCCTTATCATATTTCTAGCACGATCAATCATGCTGTCATAACCCCTAATATTCCAGAGATCTCCCACTTCAAGATCTGTGTTAACATTTCTCAGAGATTCTTTCAGCGTATCCAGATTGGTGGTAAAACTATTCTCCAGAAGATCAAAAAGATGATCTGGAGGGAGCGGGATATAGCGAGTAGGATTTGTATCTACACAGGAGACCATGCCCGTGCTTTCAAGACGCTTTAATATCTCATAAATCGCTGAACGAGGGATTCCGGAATTACCGCTAACTTCATAACCGGTAGCAGGATTGTTTTGCAATAAACTCAGGTATGCTTTGGCCTCGTTGGAAGTGAATCCGAATGATTTGAGTGCGGGAAGTAGCTTTTCAGTCATGAGCGTGTCTCAGTTCTTAGTTACGCTTAATATATGCACCGCAAACAGCCTGCATAGGATTTTTTAAAAGTATGTTCATAAATTTTCAACCCGGTCCATTTCTGGTTTTCTCTTCCGCCTTGAAAATGATGGAATAGATTAATGCGATGAAAAAATTCATATCCCTCATCACTGAGCATCCGAAACTCGTCATCTTTCTGAATCTGCTGGTGATCACCTTGTTGGCTCTGCCCATATATCGTATTCATATCAACCCTGACTTGCAGGCTTTGATTCCATCCGACGATCCTGAGCTACTACGCATGGAGGAATTGGAGGAGGAGTTTGGAGGCTTGGATCTTATCCTGATCATTTACCATACCGCGGATATATTTTCATCCGAGGCACTCCAGCTCATTGAGAATCTTACTCGGGATCTTGAACTCCTCCCAGAGATTGATCATCTTATCAGTCTGACTAACTATGAATCTATCTTCAGCGAAGATGAAACCATTATGGTTGATAGATTCATTCGCGAAATCCCAAGCAATCAGCAAGCCAGCGACTCACTGGCAGCTGCAGCTAAAACTGATCCTATGATAGGACGTATATTGGTTTCAGAGGATCACAGTTATTCAGCCTTCCTCATCTTTCCGGATACAGAGATCGATGAAGTTACCAGCGTTGATACAATTAGGAATGTCGTACTTCCCTATCAGCTGCAGGGTCATGATCTGCGCCTGGGTGGTATGCCGGTTATCCGTTCTCAGATATCTGAGGATATAAGTCGGGATACGAGCGTCTTTATCCCAGCTGGTATGTTACTCATCGCCCTTCTGCTTTATTTCAGTTTTCGATCTCGCAGAGGAACCATTCTCCCTCTGCTGGTAGTGTTTCTTTCAATCCTGGGCACATTAGGTTTGATGGCGTGGTTAGGGTTAATGCTGTCCGTGATATCCAGCATTATGCCTATCATGCTCATCGCTATTGCCAGTGCCTATGGAATCCATATTATCACCAGATATTTTGAAGATTGCTCCACTATGAGTGATGAGGCTGACAGTAAATCTGTGGTTGCCAGCGTGCTGGAACACATGTTCCGACCGGTATTCCTGGCTGCTCTGACAACGATAATTGGTTTTCTTTCTTTACTCTCACACATACTACCCGCATCCAGGGAAGTAGGGGCTCTCACCTCGTTTGGCGTCTTCCTGGCTTTCGGGCTATCCATTACATTTATTCCGGCCGTTCTAGTGCTCTTCAACAAACCCAGCAAGGAACGTCAGAATAAAAATACCACAAACCGTCTCTTATCTCGAATTCTGGTTATGATTGGCAATTTAGTCTTCGAGCAGCGCTGGATCATTATCGTCGGATTCATAATTATAACGATTATCGCTCTCATGGGTATTCCTTCTGTTGAATTAGACAGCAATCCGCTAAATTACTATAGTCCAGAATCAAATGTACGCGTAGTAAATTCGATCATCGATGAAAATTTTGGTGGGAGTACAACCATGTCAGTGGTGATAGAGGGCGACATCAAAGCACCCAAAATTTTGAATCAAATTGAACTCATTCAAGCCTATTTGGAAGACCGTGATGGCGTTGGTTATACATTAGCGATCACCGATTTTATCAAACTCATGAATCAATCATTGAATGGTGGAGATCATGCCTATTACCGAATCCCCGAATCCCGAGAACTGGTTTCCCAGTTTCTCTTGCTGTACTCCATGGAATCAAGCGATGGCTATTTGGATTCATATGTTGATTATGAATATCATATGGCCCAGATCGTAGTCCATATGAATACGCTTGATGTCTACCATATGGTTGACATCCAACGGGAGTTGAATGAATTTCTAAATGATAATATTAGGGTCGACAATAAGCCAAAGAGCGAGGGCTATGCTGTCCTGCTAGGTAATCTGATGCCCATGATGGTCAAAGGTCAAACCCGCAGTCTGATTCTTTCAGTAATCCTTGCCGCGCTGGTTACCGGTCTGGTTTTTCGCTCCCTTGCTGCAGCTTTGATAAGTGCCATGCCACTGGCTTTTGCTATTGCTGGGGTCTTTGGTCTTATGGGTTATATGGGAATCTATTTAAACACTGCGACCTCCATGCTCAGCTCCATCATGATTGGGATTGGCATTGATTACACAATCCACTTTCTTTTTCGATTTAGAACTGAGATTCGACATGGATTAAGTGATCATGAAGCCATTGTAAAATCCCTGAGCACAACTGGACAAGGAATCATCATAAATGGGTTTTCAGTTATGATGGGTTTTGCTGTATGTATGTTATCCACTTTTATTCCCATCTATTTCTTTGGGTGGCTTATCTCAGTATCCATATTTATGTGCCTCATTGCCGCCTTAACACTACTGCCAGTCGTCCTCATCCTGACACGTCCTAAGTTTATCTACGGCTAATCAAGGCAATTCCAATCATTTTTATTCTATTTCGGCTCCACGAGCGGAAATCACTCAATGAGGGAATCCAGCATCTTTTCAGTGACTATCACTCGCTGTTCCTCGAGTGGATGCGAAGCAATTGTATTGAGA
>JABMPR010000026.1 GCA_013202895.1 bacterium
CAGAAGGTTCCGGGTTCGACTCCTGGCTGGTGTACAAACATAACCCCCTGAATCACAGGGGGTTATTTGTTTTAGCTGATCCATTAAGAATCATCAACGGATTGAATGCTTCCAGTACCCAATAAGCTGATTTATCTCCATCTCCTCAAGCATATATGGCATCTGAAACTCGAACAGAGCCTACTATCCTTTGGACAGTGATTTCATCGGTCGAGATTCTTTGAAATCTGGATGATTGGCTTATCTTTAAACCTATGTCTTGCTTGGATAGATCCAATACACATATACATTAGTCAGTATTAACGTGGGGAAATATATGTATAATGCGACAATTATCCTTTGCCTGGTCAGCTTCACCCTAAATTCTTGCCCAATGGGAAATCCTGATAAAATCGATGCTCTTTTTTCAGCTTACAGCGATGATAATCCAGGTGCATCTGTGATGGTGATCCACAAAGGTAAGGTCATTCTGAACAACAACTATGGTCTGGCAAATATTGCACAGCATATTCCTGTGACGGAGATGAGCAATTTCCGACTGGCCTCAATCACGAAACAATTCACTGCTATGGCGATTTTACAACTCATGGATGAGAAGTTGCTGGACTTTAATACAAAGATGATTGAAATATTTCCAGAGTTTCCTGACTATGCAAATGCTATTGATTATGGTCAATTGCTGCACCATACCTCAGGGCTCGTCGATTACGAAGAATTGATGGCAGATACTCTAAGCGTTCCCCTCTTAGATGCAGATGTACTTCATCTTCTACTCACCCAGGATAGCACCTATTTTGAACCGGGTTCAAACTACAGCTACAGTAATGGTGGGTATGCAATCCTGGCCTTGACAGTCGAACGACTTGCTGGCCTAAGTTTCCCGGAGTATCTCGAAAAACATATCTTTATTCCTCTGGGGATGCATGCTAGTCTGGCATATAAACGAGCTGATCCAGATTTCTCAAATCGGGCTTTCGGATATTATGTTAATCAAGGGGATGTTCTCCTCAGTGACCAAAGCATGACCTCATCAGTTCTTGGTGATGGTGGTGTATATTCATCAACTAGTGATATGTATAAGTGGGATCAAGCTCTTTATGGAACTTCATTACTCTCGCAGGCCTTAATGGACTCAGCTTTTACTCCCTGGAAGGAAGATTATGGATGCGGTTGGAGAATTGAAGATTACCGGGGTTTGAAGCGCATCAGTCACACTGGGAGTACTTCTGGTTTCCGGAATGTTTTTCAGCGTTTTCCTGAACAAGAATTCTCGGTAATTATACTTACCAACCGTCGGGATCCAGGTGTACAGTATTTAGCGGAGGCTATCACGGATATATATCTGCTTGACTAAGAAGTATGGTTATTTCAGAAATGATGTCTGTTGAAGCTGATTGTATTCTATTCGAATCTTTCTTCAAGTTCTACTCCCAACCCGTCCGCCATACGGTTTACAAAAGCAAAATAAGCGGTAATCGCACAAATATCATGAATCCCCCTATCATCAAAACCCATCTGTCTTAATTCCTGGATGTCGTCGGCATTGACTTGTGCGGGAGTACTGGTCAATTTAAGTGCATATTTTAAGATGGATTGGTCCTCCTTACCCAACTTGGGAGAAGTTCTTTCTAATGTGAGTTGATCTAGAAGTAAATCCTGATCTTCTGCACTCATCTTTTGGGATTTTAATAACCGACGAAGACCCGCTCCGTGATGTTTAATTCAGTAGTGACATTCATTTTCAGCAGAAACTACCACCGCAATCATTTCTCTCTGTATGCGTGTTAGAGGACTTTTGCCGTACATCAGTTCACGATAGAGCGCATGATGTTGTTTCATAATTTTCCCATGAACACTATGAACCTGCAAGATATTATCTGTATCTGCGACACGCTCACTTTCAGGGATATCTGTTTGAGAAAGGTAATTAATGAATGCCATAATTGCTCCGTCAATTTATAATTCAAGTGATTTCGGGTAAGTAGTATAGCTCTGAATTAGAAAGATACCACTATTTCTGAATGGGACCTACAACCGAAAATCAGGTATCCTTAAATTGATATCCAATGGCGGACAAATAAATTCAACTCTAGTTCTTCTATCTTAATTTATTTATGTCATGAATATGACAAAACACAGAACCCAGCTAGATTACAATGCAGGCGCAACAAATCGCGCGGCTTTTTGGGAAAGCAAATGGAATGTAGATGGAAATTATAACTCAAACAGAAATCACATGCCCTGAATGTGGCTATGTAAAATCCGAAACAATGCCAGAGAATGCCTGCATACATATGTATGAATGTCTCAATTGTAAGGCTCTTTTAAAACCAAAGCCTGGGGACTGTTGTGTGTTTTGTTCTTTCGCTACAAATCGATGCCCCTCTCAACAGATCTTAAAATGGGGGTATTTTGAAAACATTTCTATTTAGTCTACTTATTATTTATAGTGCTCTCGCTTATGCTCAGGAATCGACATCTTCCCCCATTCCCAGTTCATCAAGAGATATTGAAGCTCTTTCTGTTGGGGACACCCTACCGCATGTGATTCTCACCGATACAAAGCACAACACCATTGACCTATACAAATACCTGAATACTCAACCAATTATTTTGATCTATTATCGTGGTGGGTGGTGACCTTACTGCATTTTACAGTTGGGTCAACTGTCGGAAATCGAAAATGAATTACTTGATATGGGTTATCGCATCGTCGCAGTGAGCCCGGATCGCCCTGCAAAACTAACTGAAACCATCGAAGCCATTGATCTCCCCTATACCCTGTTATCGGATAGCAGTATGACAGGTGCCAAATCATTAGGAATAGCAATTCAATTCAATGAATTAAAGGTTGCCATGTATAAACTTGGAAATAATGATATCGAATCGGCTTCAGGGCAGGATCACCATCTTGTGCCCGTTCCAACAGTATTTATCGTTGATAAAAGTGGGGTGATTCGCTTTGTCCATTCAGATCCCAATCACCGCATACGACTTGAAGCACAGGCTTTATTGACAGCTGCAAAGCTGGTTTTTGGTCTATAAAGAATTCTCTGAGAATGATCCACCCCAATTGACAGCCAGCTTTAGATATGAAGCAGGTTGAGTTCCATCTGGAAATCCATTCGAGGATGAGTGGGCAAAAACGGGAATTCCGATTCGCAATTTAAAGGCATCCCAAACTGGTCTATTGATCGCCAGATCAACTCCTAATACAATAGATGATAAGCTACGAACTTCTCGCTCAGCCGTCCAGATTGAGGGTGGTGCAAGCAATTGTTCTGAACGAATTTGGGCATATGGAGCCACGTAAAACGGGTACCAGGAATCAACAGTGGACGACAGATGGAGCAGGCTGAGTTGATCACTCAAGATGTTATCTTTCTGCTCCAGGTTCTTTTGGAAAAGTCCAGTTATGGATAACAAGCCAAGAAAGCCAGGATTTTGGATGGACCAGGGCATGATCTGATTGCGCAGCAGCAGGATTTCTATTTTTGCCGATTCCTCTGAATCAAAAGGAAAGGAATCCTCTTGATATTTAATGGGTCCCGGGACCGAAAACTGCATCTGCAACCAATTGCGTCCAGCTTTACCCAATGAGTGTCTGATGCCTCCCCTTGCTTTTCCTGAATGAGTCAGTGTCTCGAATTGCTGGTAAGTTACGCGTTCATGAAGACTGCCTAAATTATAAGATCCTGAAACATAAAATACATTCCGGGGATTGAGAGATTTAGATAATTCCAGGCTGGCATTTAGTTGGGGTCCGTATTCAATATTTCCGGATGGACTCAATATGGAAACCTGAATATCCGTGGTCCAATGTAACTGAGTATCATAAAAAATCTGATTTGGCCACTGAGCGACTGAATTATTCATGATAGCTCCACCACCCGCCTGTCCACTGCCAACTGGTGAACAACACACCTGGGCAATCACATTCAATGATAGTAGGGAAAGTGCTATCCTTGATAATCTTCTCATGAGTTTACCAGCTCAACATTTGGATAGAAGGCAGCTACCGAGAACCAGTAAGCTATGTATCCATTGGCTGCCTTGAGCTGGGTTCCACCTGTATTATCGGATATGTTCTTGCCGGTAATATCCCAACGATTGTCAGCGCCAAGCTCTTTGAGAATGATCTCTCCATTCGAGATATCCCAGGATTCAATGTCGAGGCTGAGTCCGGTTTCGAATGCCACTGCGAGATCGTCATTTCCCGAAATAACAACCTGGTGATCCTTGCCCCCGACATTCACAGATAGAATCTGGGGGTCAGAATATGATCCAATATCCAAAGCCATTACAACATCATTATTGATAAGCGTAAGAACCCGTGTTTTTGCATTCAGGCGGTCGTCGTCATTGGAAATGGGAAAATAAATATAATCATTGCAATCAGGTGAATTGCAGGATCTGTATGAACCGTAGGGATAGGTGGTATAATTCCGGGAATACCCTGTATTCGAGTTAATTACCTTTGTATCCGGAAATAGAGATTTCCAATTTCCCCAAGTCGTTTCAACCAGATTATTCATATGCAGGACACTACCAGAACTATCTCCAGCCGCTGATTTAAGAAGCATCTGGGGCCAATAGCTTTCGGATGCACGGTCATACATAATCAAATTGCTGTTATATAAGAGTCCTGAAACACCAAATTCATGATTTGTACTCAGGTTGATGGCACTACCTGTTAATGGGCAGTAGGATATGGAGTAACCATCCTCATTAATAATCTCATGCCAATCCAGAATGGCATGTGGGTAAGCCACATAATCGCTACCATTCCAAACACCAACTACTCTATCATCATCCTGAAGAAAGCTAAGATCAGAGCCATTGATATCAGATCGATTGGGTTGTTCCAGGCTGGGAATACAATCACGGCCGTTATAACATCCCTGT
This sequence comes from bacterium, assembly GCA_013202895.1. Taxonomy (GTDB): domain Bacteria; phylum Fidelibacterota; class UBA8477; order UBA8477; family JABMPR01; genus JABMPR01. Next base: position 4,906 of record JABMPR010000026.1, read on the forward strand.
CGCATATATTCCGTGTTGATGGTCCAGATTAGGTCATCATCTTTGCTGGCGATGTTGTTTTCCTGACAAGCCAGAAGAAAAAGGGATAAGGAAAAAAGAGCTAATATTCGCATGAGTACCTCCACTATTTTCAAATACTGATGCATAATAAAAATAATCTCGCCCGAAGGCTGTCTGCCAGCGGACAGGTTTTTATAGTCTTGCCAAAATTACAGTGTCAGAAGAAGCAGTCTTAGAAATAATTTAATCAGCGATATGAATATAATCTAAGAGCAAATGTCAATTATTCTTGAATCGATTGAGTATTGATTTAATTATTTGGTAATAAATGCTACTATGGAGGCATGAGGTATTTTGATTCGGTGTTTGAATAGCCTATCTTTAGCACAAGAATTGTGTGGAGGAAATATTATGGAGTGGCGAGCCAGCCATATATTAGTCAAAAGCAGAAGCAAGGCTGATGAACTATTTAAGCGTCTTCAGCAGGGTGCCAAATTTGAGCAATTAGCTAAAGAATTCTCAACCTGCCCCAGCAAATCAAAAGGTGGTGATCTGGGTTGGTTTGGCAGTGGACAGATGGTAAAACCTTTTGAAGAAGCCGTTCGAAAAATGCCTCGCAGTCGTCCTTCTAAACCTATTTCAACTCAGTTTGGATATCATATCATTAAAAAAACTGGGGAAAGATGATTCACACTTCAGCCCTCATGTGTTTCCTGCTGGCTAAAAGGTAATTGATAATGAGCGACAAATTCGAATCATATCGACATAAGACACGGGCAGTTATCTTTCTCATGTCTGCAGCGATAAAAAGTGTCTACAATGGCAAGCGCACTCTCATTATTGATCACTCTTTCGGGGATGGATATTATTGCGTTTTGAAAAAACAGAGAGGCATTTCTCAGGAAGAATTGGATACAATCTCAACTGAGATGCAGGAATTGCAGCGGCAAAATAAGCGCATTAAAATTAGGAAAGCAAAACCAGAAGATTGGCGTCATCTGAGAACACCGAGAATCCGAATGAGCCGCCCCCCTGTGCTAATATTAAATAATCATTTATCGGCGTCCTATGAGTTCACCAGTTTAGATCTTTCCCTATTGCCTAGCTATAAATTGACTCCATATGATCGTGGATTTCTTTTGAGAATTGGTGAAAATGGTGCTGAGGTTGGGAAATTCGCTGATGCACCTAAGTTATTCCAGATGATGAAGGAGCATGAAAAATGGGGTCGCATATTAGAAGTGGCATCAATTCCTGAACTCAATGAGCAAATCACGCAGATGGGATTCAAACAATTGATCTGGGTGGCAGAAGGATTACATGAAAAACGGATCGCAGCCCTCGCAGATGATATTAGTACACGTCCCGGAACCAGAGTAATCTTTGTTGCAGGTCCTTCTTCATCTGGCAAAACCACCTTTACCAAACGACTGGCTATCCACCTATCAGTAAATGGAATCAAGTCACGCTTCTTATCAATGGACGATTATTTTCTCGATCGCGACAAGATTACTCCTAGAGCTGATGGAACCCTGGATTTTGAAAACGTTGATTGTCTTGACCTGGAATCCTTAAAATTAGACATCAATCAGTTGATTTATGGTCAGTCTATATATAAGCGTCGCTACGATTTTGTAAACGGCAAGCAACAAATCCTGAAAGAAACGAAAATGTTGTATGACGATGAGATTTTAATCTTTGAGGGAATTCATGGATTGAACCCATTGATCCACGAGGGTATGCCAGATAAGAGTTATTATCGCTTATATATAAGTGCATTAACACAGCTTAACATTGATA
>JABMPR010000287.1 GCA_013202895.1 bacterium
ACCCAGTTTAACCCAATAATGTGTTACCTATGTCTTGACATTATTGTGTTACCCATGTCCTGAAACTGTACCGCCAAAAGCCTAAAACCTTAGATTGAATAGGGGACTTGTATGAATATGATAATTTGGATAATGCTAATCGGGTTATTGGCGATTCCCACCCGATCTTGGGCTCTTGAGGATCTCCCCGAGGATTTAGTCTCATTTGGTGTGTTTGTTTCACATTATGATACAACCACATTTGAACAAGCCAGCATTGCACATTTCCCTCCCTGTACAGATTGTGATTCAACCCTGTTACCCTTGGATGTTGACTATGTAGCGCCAGTCGATATGGGTCATGTCACATACACCTATCAACTGACGGGCGATACAATTTATGCAGCGACATTTTTTTGGCAGTATCCAGGAGAAATTTTGATTCCAGATACATTTTTACCCGCTGATTCGTTTGAATTGGAACCGGATATGGCCCCAAATCCTCAATATTTAAGGACCACGTATGAGGATCCAGAACTCCAAATGTCCGGGAGTTATTTAAACGAGGCGCTAGAGTTTTGGGATAGGTTAAAATACACTTCAATTATTCATGCATTTTCAGAATCATTTTATACAGTATTACTAACTCGTTTTTCTACCACTGAAAACTTAATGGAAGAGCACTACAAATGGGTCGCTATAGCTTATAGAAATCCTCTAATAACTGGGATTGATAAAGAAAATATTCAGCAGCTACAGAATTACGTGCTGAGGGATTGCTTCCCCAATCCTACAAATGCCGGGACAAATATTTCATATAGATTGCCTGAAGATTTGGATGTAGCGCTCAGGATGTTCAATCTTCTAGGAGAACAAATCTGGTCTAAAACGATTAAGTCTCAATCTTCTGGGGAACACAGCTTTCGATGGAATGGGTTTGATGAAATGGGGTCAGAGGTGCAATCTGGTGTGTATATATTACAATTATCAACCACCAATGCAGTTGAATCTACGAAGATCTTGGTAATCAAGTGAACCCAGCAATAATAAAAATTTGTGCAAAAACCATTTCAGTGTTGCTGAGTATTGCCCTGTTGATTCCCGCAGCTGGGCTTTTGGACAAGATGCACCAAGAAATTTTCATGCAGAAGGTTATACCATCGCACAACTTGAGTACGCAGGTAATAGAGCTATGCTTCAGAGCTTAACCTGCGGATTATTAGGATTACTTGGATGGGGCTTGGGATAAACATGTCAGGAATAATCACAAAAGGCTTTTCTGATGGACCGACAGTCAATTTTATCATCTGGATAGAAATATCATTCCATTTCATCCAAAAAGTCTATCTGGTTTGAAGAATAGAAACCATTAGCGTTCTGCACAATCTGTATTCGAATCGAAGAAATAAGGGAAGATTGGCAATTCAGCTAAATTAATTCACTTTATTTGTGGGGAATGTTCGACATATAACAAGTGTTTACCCCGCCTTAGCGGGTTCAAAGATGCCTATCGCATTCCAAAGGAAGAAGATAGGCCCAAGTGCGTTAGAATGACTTGCTAAACAATTAGTACAATTTTAGCTTCCGAGTCGGAGATAGTTATATGAATTCTGAGAAAAAAGACAGCCTGCGCATATTTTTACCTGATGCTAATGAGGAATCGATAGACCTTGATAAGATTCCAGATGAGAAGACGATTCAATTCTTAATTGAAAGCGCTATGCAAGCTTCCAGGCAGTATTGGACAAAAATGAATGTGTGGCTGGCAATAAATTTTGTGTTTTTAGGTTTATTAGCCAAAATGGTAATCGATCAAAATAATTGGACTATTGGAAATACCATAATCGGACTTTTTGCAACTGTTGCAGGATTTATTTTGACAACATTCTGGTACCAATCGCATTTGATATCAGAATATTACATGAAAACCTGGTTTGTTGATGCTCGCAGGATTGCCATATTGGATAAAACCGGTATCCTGGTAAATCGATATCTCTATTCTCTGGGATTTAAAGAGCAGTTTGAGGAAAAGGACTCCCTGAATCAACTACAGGAAATAGAAATATCCTCTCATATACCTGTTTTTGAAGATCTAAAGAGACCTCTCAAAATTGCATCAACAAAAACTATGAAGTATACTATCATACACTTCTTCCTATTATGGATATTACTCACATGGTACATGGTATTTACATCTACTAGTTCTTTAATCTAGGCCATCGAACGAGTACCCTCAACGCTTTTTAGGCTACGGCTGGTAAATCTACCCCACCTTAGCAAGGTTTGAACTGATCCCGACACATCTTTGATCCCGCCGCAGGGGAACACGAAGTGTCGGGGAGTGTCGGGACTCAAGCATGCCTATCGTAGTCCGAAGGACGTAGATAGGCGCGAATGCTTTAGGCTCGTATAGGCCAGAAAGGACATATGAAGACCTACACCCTTGATCAGTTTGTCGCTCTTGAGACCGAGGTCTGGGAAGCCTTGGTTTCCGGGGATGTTGAAGCGGATGGTCGGCTTCTCGCAGATGAGTTCCTGGGTGTCTACAGCAGTGGCTTCGCGGGCAGGGCGGAGCACGCAGAACAACTCCAGGCTGGTCCAGTTGTGAAGTGCTACGAATTCTCTGAAGCGAGAATCCAGGTTCTTTCAGAAGGTATTGTTCTACTCTCATATAAGGCCGAGTTCATTCGGCACAAAAAAGATGGTGCGGGTGCCAAGGAAGCGATTTTCGTAACCTCAATTTGGCAGTCCAGTAGCGGGAGTTGGCAGAACGTGTTTAGTCAGGACACAAAAGCGGATTGATCTCAGAAAAAATAAGGAAACGGTGGCTATGCCTAACGGGATCCCTGTCAGTCGCAGGTTTCCTTTCAAATAAAAAACCCTTACAACGTATTTGCTATAAGGGTAAGGGTTGTGGAGCCTAATCCCGACAAGTTTGTCGGGAAACCGATGACCTTCCCGACACAAGTGTCGGGACGCTCTCCA
>JABMPR010000288.1 GCA_013202895.1 bacterium
GGTTTGGCCAGTTTTGCCAAAGCGGTTGCTGAATTGAATTGATGAAGGGAGTTATCATATAATGAAACCAGGAATCCATCCTAAATATGAATTGAACAAGGTAGTTTGTGCTTGCGGAAACAGCTTTGAGACATTTACCACTGTTGGCGAACTACACATTGAAATATGTAATGATTGTCACCCCTATTTTACCGGTAAGCAAAAATTATTAGATACGGCGGGCCGTATTGACAAGTTCCGTAAAAAATACGGTGCTGCAGAAAAAGCAAAATAGATCATTTTTCAAGCTGATCTGATGCCAAGACGCTTAGTCCGCGTTTTATTACAGGCTTTTCTGATGTCCAAGCAGTCCATATTGGTGGGCGGCCAGGCTATTATTGAAGGTGTAATGATGCGTGTTCCTGGAGCCTATGCAATAGCCGTGAGAAATCCACAGGGAGAGATTATCACTCGCCGACAGGAATTTATCTCACTGACAGAGAAATACGCCTTATTGAAAAAACCCATCATTCGGGGTATGATTGCCCTGTTTGAGTCCATGAAAATGGGCATAGGTACCTTAAATGAATCTGCCGAAATTGCCTATGATGAGGATCCCACAAAGGAGCTAAGTCTCAAAGATAAATTGCTTTCATTTCTTGGGACGGTTCTGGCACTTGTTATTGGCTTAGGACTCTTTTTTGTTATCCCAATATTTGTCACGGGAAATTTACTCCATTTGTCCGAAACAGCTTTCACTTTCAACGTTGTTTCCGGAGTGATTCGGATCGCTCTATTTCTGGGCTACCTCTGGGGCATTTCTTTATTAGATGATGTCAAAAGACTTTTTCAGTATCATGGGGCCGAGCATAAAGTAGTTTATACTTTTGAGGCCGGTAAGGATTTGGATCTTGAATCTGCAAGACCCTTCCAGACTCAACATCCTCGTTGTGGAACCAGTTTCATTTTTATCGTTCTCTTATCCTCGATTCTTATGTTTGCCATTATTGATAGCGTGGTAAAATTATTTGTGGGTGAAATGAATTTGCAGATTCGTTTATTAACTCACATTCCGCTTATTCCATTGGTGGCCGGTGTTTCTTATGAAGTCTTGAAATTGACATCAAAATACCGTCATATTGCCTGGGTTAGGGCTCTAGCTGCTCCTGGGCTCTGGCTACAGAATATCACAACTCGCGAACCAGATGATGATCAGCTGACCGTGGCTCTGGAATCGTTGAAATATGCTTTTGGAAGTGATCTGGAAGCATATCAGGGACGCACTTTTACAGCAGAGGCAATTGAATGAAACTGCTAGAAAAACTGCCTGAGCTTCAAGTGAAATTCAAAAATCTGGAAGGACAATTATCTGATCCTGAGCTAATGGCAAATAATCGCAAGTATGCCAAGGTGGCTCGTGAGCATCGAGAATTATCCAATGTTCTGGAAGCTTTTGGTCGCTACGAGCTCCTCGTCGAAAGTATTGATGAAGATGAATCTATCATGCATGGTGATGATGAGGATTTAAAGGAAATCGTCCGGGAAGAGATGGATGGTTTTCTGGAGGATCGAATAAAGTTGGAAGGAGAGTTGAAAATGCTGCTTATTCCTTCTGATCCGGTAGATCAGGGAGCTGCAATTCTTGAAATTCGAGCTGGAGCCGGTGGAGATGAAGCAGCCTTATTTGCTACAGACTTAATGCGGATGTACCTTCGCTACTCAGAGATCAATGGCTGGAAGCACGAATTTATCACCCTCAGTGAAATTGGTGTCGGCGGGACCAAAGAAGCCATTATTCAGATCACAGGTGAAATGGCCTATGGAAAGCTCAAATTTGAAAGTGGCGTACACCGGGTTCAACGTGTTCCACAAACCGAATCTAGCGGTCGTATCCATACATCTGCTGCAACTGTTGCTGTCTTACCGGAGGCTGAAGAAGTTGATGTTGAGATTAATGCGGGGGACTTGAGGATCGATACATTTAGAGCCAGTGGTGCCGGTGGTCAACATGTTAACAAAACAGAATCGGCAATTAGAATTACCCATATGCCTTCAGGTATGGTGGTCTCTTGTCAGGATGAATCCTCGCAGCATAAAAATAAAGATAAGGCCATGAAGGTTCTCAGAGCACGGCTTCTGGCTGCTGAACGGGATCGTCAGAACAGTAAAGTAGCTGCGCTTCGCAAAACTCTGGTCTCCACTGGAGACCGTAGCGCCAAAATCCGGACCTATAATTATCCACAGGGGCGAGTTACAGATCACCGAATAAATTTGACATTATATCGTCTGGAAGAGATAACGAATGGTGATCTTTCAGAAGTTCATGAAAAACTGGTTGCAGCTGAAATGATCAATCGCTTGGAGGAACTTTGAGTAGAGCATCCACACGATCCATGCGCACCTGGCGTAAATTTCATCGATACTCATTTGGGTACAGTAAGTGGGTAAGTATTATCTCAGTAGTCTTACTGCTCATAATTTCAATCACTGGAATATTATTGGTTCATCAGGATGATTTAAAGGTGATCCAGACTTCACGAGTACCTCTAAGCATTCTACCGGAACATTATGATAGCCGTTTGGAAAACACACGTGTAAGACAGGGTACAGCAGAAATATTTCCTCCAGAACAGAGTGTCCCAATGCGTTGGATCATTCTGGATCTACACACTGGGGATTTCTTTGGTAAATTTGGCTGGCTTCTCTATGATTTGTTAGCTGTTGTCATGCTGGTATTGGGGAGCACAGGAATATATATGTATTTTAATATTAGGAAGAACAGCGCGTTCTAGAAGGGGTTCATTATGCTCAAAAAGGCAATTTTAACGGGGATGATGTTGATAGTATTTAGTTTTGTAGCCTGTAGTTCGGAGAAGGTTGACACTCTGGGTGAACGGTATGGTCAGGGGGTCACACTTGCGGAAGCGATTTCTGTAAATGATGTATTTACGCAAGCCGCTGAATTAAATGGCAAGATCGTTCGTGTCTCTGGATCCATAAGTGATCTTTGTAAACATAAGGGTTGCTGGATGCAAGTCAGCGACGGCAGCGAAGTCTTAACAGTAAGATTCAAGGATGAGGCATTTATACTTCCTGCTGATGCAGCAGGCAAAAACGTAGATTTTGAGGGTCTTTTTATTGCAGAGAAACTTTCTAATCCCCTGGTATCTCACAGCGCTTGCGCTGGAGGTGGGGAGCACGCTGAGGGTGAGTCATGTGAAGCGGAGCGAGCCGAAAAAGTCGTTCAAAGTAGTACAGCAATGCGGTATACCATGGTCTCTACAGGACTGGTATTACTGTAAATTATTATTGGCAAATCTGTAACGTGTGAATAGGAACTGCATCCAATCAACCGTGAATTGACAATTGATGAGACACCGGAGCTAATCCAGGCTGCTCGGGGTGGAGATCGGAAAGCTCAGTCACAGTTAGTGACTTTGTACTCAGGCCGAATCTACAATTTGGGCTTGCGCATGCTGAGAAATAATGAAGATGCTGAAGATATGCTTCAGGAAACCTTTATTAAGGCATTTGAGAAGATCGAGACCTTCAAAGGGAATTCGAGTTTTTATACCTGGATCTACCGAATTGGAGTGAATATGGCTCTTGGAAAGTTACGGAAGCAATCCAGGATGAAAATCTCTTACTCAATTCAGGAACCCGATTTTGAAAACCTCCATGGGTTAGCTATATCGGAGTGGCCGGAATATATTGAGACCAGGGTTACTGATGGGGAGTTTAAAATAGCACTTAAAGTGGCTATGGATAGCCTGGATGAAAAATATCGTTCCGTATTTGTCCTGCGTGATCTGGAAGGACTATCAACGACAAAAACGGCGGAGGTTCTAGAACTTTCTGAGAGTAATGTGAAAGTTAGACTCATGCGGGCAAGACTTTTTCTGCGGGACCGAATGAACAGTTTTCTAAAACGTGAAGGTTTGCTGGTATAATGAAATCGAAACATAACGCGGAGCTGCAAAAAAAGATTTGCCTTGATTTTGGCGCGGATCTAGGCTCTGAATTATGTCGTGAAGTGGGCATACTTATGGAGGAATGTCCTGAGTGCAAGATTTATTATGATACCATGCAGCGCTCGGTAAAATTATACCGGGTTGTGGAAGATGAGTGTGATGTGCCAGATGCGGTTTCTGAACGTCTCTTCAAAGTGCTGAATCTGGATGATTTTAAAAAGAAAACTCAATAGGCATGACTACTACAGCAATACCCAGAGTTATCATGTTTACAACACCCACTTGCTCTCATTGCACTACAGCAAAGCGCTATCTGCGTGAAAAGGGTATCAAATTTAAGGAAGTTGATGTGAGCCGTAATCAAAAGGCTGCTCAAGATATGGTAGGAAAAACCGGTCAACAGGGA
>JABMPR010000289.1 GCA_013202895.1 bacterium
AAGAAACCCTGGACACCATTGGCATAATCATATTGAGCCACGGGATCGTGGAACGCTGCTTCTCCATACCCATTGGTGATGATATAAGCATCGTTAAATGAAGCGTCAGTGGCTTTGTAGATCCGGTAGCCCTCAAAGTCATAACCCTCTGTAGCCGGGTGAGTAAAGGCCGGATCATCATAGGAGCTTTCAGCAAAATCATCCCAGTACAGGGTAACCTGACCATCCCCAGCTACGGCTGTAACGGCGGGCTTTTCAGGTGGACGGGCAAAATTGTAATTTGCATTATATATATTCTGAACCACTTCTTTGTTGCGCTTCAGATCATCCAGATTTTCGCCAAAAACCAGTGCCATGGAAAAACGTTCGGTATGATTTGGTGGCATGATAAAAGGTCCAGATCCAAACAGGAAGGCAATGTTTCCAGGGAGGGAGACATTACTGAAATGATAGTTGGAAACCCGTTCCCATACAACTTCGTCCTGACTGAATTCCACTCCCTGGCCGATGTAGAATGCATCAAAAGCTGTGAGACCGATCTGATCTGATTCATCCTTATCGGTGATGTCGAAGTTAGGCTCGCCTGAAGTGGGGAGTCCATCTCCTTCACCGATATCACCTGAACCAGCTAGCCCGTCCGCACCGACATCGTGGAGCTCAGAATCCCAGTCGCCATCATTATCCACACCATCATCACGGGCTTCATCAATGAGAGGATCGTTCAATCCGGCACCAGTGAAGAAATTCTTATACTTCAGTCCCATATGCACGGATTCGTTTTCGTCGATGATTCCGTCAAGATCATCATCTACCCCATTAAATGGTATATCGCTGTGAGTTGAACCACGCAGGTAGACTCTGATACTATCGTATTGATTCAAAATGAGGCTGTCGCCAGAAAAATGGTAAAAGTTGCCTGAACCACCTTCATTAAAACTTGTGAGTAAACGTCCCAGGTTATTATCCACTCCCATATTTTGATAATCGATAAGCACGATTTCATCAACCAGGTTTCGGGGCTGGAAATCCGCGCTACCCAGTTCAGGTGAAGGACCAGCCGATGCATCCTCATCGTTGTCGATACCGTCGAAGGGATTACCCGGGCTTTCCAAGAAAGCATAACCAGCGTAGCCGGTTTGCCAATTGCCTTCACCCATATCGTTTGAATCCCAGGTATAAGCCAGATCCAATGATAAGTCGTAGAATGCCAGATCATCATTGCTGTCATTCTGGCCACCCACACCTGCGTCGGTATACATACCAAAAACCGCTTTGGGATAAGTGGTGGACGATACATTTGTGACATCATAATGCCAGAATATGATGTCCTCAGCGAGAACATTTGACCATTGGAAGCCGCGCACTGCTACACGCATCCCAAGCCCACCCCGATCCGGATCCAGGGAATCAGAATTGAACAGCCCCCAGAAATCCTGTCCATAATCCTGATAGTCATCCATAACAAAATAGCTTTCCTGGTCGGCATTGGTCTTCCGGCCAAAATATCCGTTCCATGATCCACCCCAGTCAGCTTCCTGATCTGGCCAGTAGGCCGGCCAGGTATTGGGATCATCGCTGAGGGCTATATAATCCTGATCTGGATTGGCAAAACCGGCCAGGGGTTGCCATCCGAACTCGATACCGGTGGATCCTTCTTCATAATGTTCTCTATACCCACCTTCAACAATTCGAGTTATTCGTCCATCGGCCAGTTGCACTTCTGCCGCCACCAGTGGATAGATGCCATCCATATATGAATGATTTGTACCTTTTGGCCAGACACCTGATGGTTGTTTACCCCACCAGCCAACTTCACCAAAATTCCAGAACAGGGTCTCAACCAGATTCCCATTATGAAGACCCTGCTTGCGATTAATACGATCTCCATGAAGGGCATCAATATTGTTCTGGGCTTTGAGGTTTGGGGATAGACCCAGCAAAATGCTTACAATAAGGAGAAAAACTTTGTTTTTTAAACTCATTCCGCCATCCTCACAGTACGAATTTCAAACCTACAAGAACTTCACGAGGAGCTTGGAAATAATCCGGACGGGTCAGGAAATCCTCCAGGGAGTGAACAGGTTGTTCGGGCACATAGGTGGGGATCAGGCTGTAGGAGGCGCTACCAGTATCTTTATTGACATCTCGGGCGTTTTTCCGGTCCATCGCATTCTTGATCAAAAAATACACAGCCATTCGGGAATCTCCAATTGGTATGCCATACTCTCCAGAAATATCCACATTCAAAGTGATTGGCTTGCGTTCAGAATTTTGGAAAGAGGTACGGGCACCCTGAAATTCTGGTGTATATGGCGTTCCTGAACCAAATTGGCTAATAAGACTCAGATACCAGTTTTTTTTGCTCATGGTCATGGAAAAATTAATTGTATGTGTCTGATCCCAATCCAGCGGTACCACCTGGATTTCACTGACACGAGGTGGATCGCTTTGGCGATCATTAAAGACGCTGCGGGGGTCGGAAGCGTTTCCTTCGGCTGTCTGATAGGTGTACTCCAGGGATCCGGAAAATATGCTGAATTGTTTCAATGACAACGACACAGCCACACCACGGACATTACCATAGTCCAGATTTTCGTATCGAGCATAGCTATCACCAAGGATATAAAGTTCATAAATTTGGGTTCCTACCAGATTCCTCATGTCCTTGTAGTAACCAGTAATATCTAGAATAACATTGGATGAAAGCATCTGTTGCAAACCGAATTGATAGATCACTGTTTTCTTTGGATTCAGGGATGCATTCCCAACGATGCTCTTCAAATCGCCACCCTGAATCTCAAATTCTGAATTGTGATATAGATACTCGTAGACGGGTATTTGGAAAAAATGTCCATATGAGATGTGGATTGCACCTTTGTCACTGATTGGAAATGACAATCCTAGGCGAGGACAGAATTGGGAAGAACTAGGAGAATCTTTAAATGCATTCTCCTGGTTGCTGTTGTAGCTACCATCGGGATCTCTTAGGTCTAGCGGTTCCTGACCATCAGGTTGGAAATAGTCATATCGCAGGCCTGCTACCAACACAATATGTTCAGCCTCGATTTTATCTTCCAGCCAGAAACCGACTTCCAGAGGGCTGTGATTGTACTCATTATTACTCCAGTGTTCTTCAGGAAATATTTCGGGCAGCCAGGCGGTGCTACGATCTAACTTAATGCTATAATCATGCTGCCACAATTCGCTCTTACGGGCTTCAATTCCAGTCTTTAATTCGTGATGTCGATTGGGTTGGGTTATTAAATTGAATTTGATTGTATTTACAGTGCTGCTGCGATAAAAGTGATTCATGACCATACCGCCTGTATAGAATCCATAACCCAGTCGTCTGGACAATAAGGTACTGACATAGCGCCCATCCATGTAATCCTCATAGACATAATTACTTATATCAGAATTGAAGCGAGAAATATTTATGGTATAAAAAAGTTTTGAACTTGGGAAATGATTCATGGACAGGGTTGTCTGATAACTATCATTGGAATGGGTCGGTATGCCCTGGGGATTATACTTGTATAAATGATCATAATCGGACCATGATTGCTTGGTGTAATCAGTCGAGAGATCGATCCTCAACTTGGGACCCAAATGTTTGGATAATTTGCCATGCGTGGAAAATGTACTTTTAAAATTCATGGGTACGAGATCACCACTTCCCGATCGCGAGATATACCAACTCTCCGGATCAGGATCATCAATATTGGACGAATCTGCGGGTAAAAATTCTTCCTTACCATAGAGGTGCCCCTCTTTGGATTGATTTTTCACACTAAAAACAAATCCGGCATCCCGGCCGAGAATTCCCAGAGGGCCAGTGAGTGTCAATTCTCCACTGATGTGCTGTAATGGATCAAGTTTGTCAATATTCAGAAAGGGGGTTGTGTTCCCGGAGATGAAATCACCGCCAAATACGTTGACTGATAATCCAAATTCCGGTGTACCGCTTTTGGTGACAATATTTACAACGCCACTCATGGCTTGCCCGTACTCGGCACTAAAAGTACCGCTAATGACTTTAATCTCCTGGATACTGCTGTTCTCAATGTTTACGGCCATTTTGCCGCTGTATGGATCGGTGACACTAATGCCATCCAGCATGTAGCTTACTTCACCGCTTCTACCACCACGGAAGTGACCATCTACCACCCCGGCTTGCAGGTCGACCAGGTCACCCATTTCGAGGACAGGTAGTTTTTCTATTTCTTCAGAGCTGATGACTGCTAATGTACTTGTACGGTCACGTTGAATATCTGGTCGGGTGGCAATTACCTCAATTTGCGTATCCACCTCAAGCACTTGAGAAGTCATCTTAAAATCATTGATGGAGTTGAAATCGGTGAGAACCCTGACATTGTCCTGGCGGATGTTCTGATAGCCAATCATTTGAACATTGAGGCTATATTCGCCTGGCGGCACATTCAAAATCATGTAATAACCATCTAAATCGGTGGCTGCGCCGTAATTCGTTGCTGATAGGAAGACATTTGCACCGGGAAAAGGTTCTCCACTTTCGGCATCAGTGATTTTCCCACTGAGCTTGCCTGTTGTACCTGACATGCATACTCCTGGGAGCAATTGAAGGATCAACGCCGTCAGCATTGCTGATTTCACGTTTCTGAGCATCCATATCAAATGCTTTTTTTTATTCATGACATTTCCCGATATTATCCACCAATATTTTCAAGGTGGCAGTGCTGACATACCACCACCTTGAAATATTGTTAATTGTGATCTGTGCTAATCTTATCCAGTTTGTAGTCGCTGTAAACGTACCGCTACATCAGGATTATTTGATCATCACCATTTTCTTTGTGGCAACTTCATCGCCCACTGTCAATCTGTAAAAATACATGCCTGTACTCACTAGCTCGTTATGACTTCCCAGACTATTCCAGGAAATACTGTGATTACCTGCTGGCAGGAAGCCATCATGCAAGGTGATTACATGTTGACCCAATACATTGAAAATCTCCAATGCTACGTTCCCTGACTGGGGTACTGCAATATTGATAACGGTCCCGGCATTGAAGGGATTAGGATAATTCTGCGAGAGTTCAAAACGTGTTGGACCTGAAACAAAATCATCTGCAGAAACTGGA
>JABMPR010000290.1 GCA_013202895.1 bacterium
ATTCATTTTCATTTTCTTGAATTGAAACCTGAACCGTACTGCTGCGCAGACCCCAGAAAGGATGTTCAACTCGAGCGGTAATGGTTGCCACTGCAGCATCAGGACCCACCGCTCCCAAATCTGAAAAAATAGCCTCAGCCACTCCAGCATTATTTGTATAATCGGGGGAGGTTACTGTTCCGATATCACTGGAAAAATTAACCCTGACGCTATCAATCGAATTTCCATCAAGATCACGGACGACTGCATAGACTTGAGCGTTGGTCAGTCCATTATCATAATAAATAATAGATTGGTAGCTGAAAGCATTGATCTCATAATCAGACATAGGCAGAAATTCAATATCACTGGAAATTGGAACTACGCTATCATCTCCGGCAAGAAAAGCTGCAATGCTCACAGTACCGGTCATCCCTGGATTCAAAGTGAAGATCACCGTCGCAGTACCACTGGAATCACTGACGTTATTACCAGCAGAAAGGTACCCCAGAGCCGATCCTGCAGTTACCTGAAAATCAACAGTCACTCCCTCTAAAGCGACACCCCGGGAGTCTCGAACCTGTGCCAGAATGGAGGCAGTGTAGGTTGAATCAAAATCAGTTACCAGAATCTGGCCGCCTGGCGGATCTGTTATTACAAAGAAATTGGTGCTTGATTGATCATCAGGTAAGCGAATCTCAACTTCAGTTGAATCAAGAATATTTCCATAATATGGATCGATAACCCTGGCATAAACTATTGCGGTGGCATCCGATTCAAAAGCGGTTCCGAGATCTGAAAAAATGGATTCCGCAACTCCTGAATCATCAGTAGTACCAGGTGAGCTGATAGTTCCCATATTGGATGAGAAATGAACTGATTCCCCGGAGATGGGATTCCCCTCAAAATCTCTTACAACACCATAAACTCGAGCGGTTGTTTCTCCCTGGTCTGCGTAAATCAGCTCATCCAGAACCGCTATGGCCAGGGTGTATCTTGGGATGGGCGAAAAACTCAAACCAACCGTGTCAGCCATTGTAACAGATGCAGATTCTATAGAAGCTTCGATACTCACCGATCCAATCACCCCTGGATTCAGGATAAATGATGCGTGGCTTGAACCGGCACTATCGCTAACAACAACGGATTGGCTTATGTAGCCCAATTCCAGACCAGATAATATCCGGAAGGTTACATCTACACCCTCCATGGCGACCCCATAGTCGTTTCTCACATAAGCTATTACTTCTGAAACATAAGAAGAATCAACATCAGAAACGATAGTTTGTCCATTAATGGGGTTTGTTATGGTATTAAAGTTAATATTATCAGTAGGATCTACTAAACGGATGGAAACCATTACAGAATCCTCAATAAAACCGAAAAATGGATGCTCAGCTCTGGCGAAAATAGTTGCCACAGAATCCTGGGTGATGGGAGTACCAAGATCAGAATAGATTACCTGTGCGGTACCGGCATCATTTGTGTATGCTGAGCTGCTAATTGTTCCAATATCTGAGAGGAAGTAGATAGTATGACTTGGCAATGAGTTGCCATCTGAGTCGTGTAGAAAAGCATTAATTCGAGCTGTTGTTACGCCATAATCAGCATAAATTAAATTATCCTGGGTTTGTACACTTAAAACATATGGACTAGATGCTACTGCCTGTACAGTTACCGTTGCGGAGAAGGCTGCTGCCCCATCTGCACTTTTGCCTAAATGATTGAAGGTGTAAACTCCTGGATTATTTCGAAGAAGTGTTGCAACAGATTCGCTGCTGATTGAGGCTTCAATAACAACCTCACCCAAACGACCGGTATTGGTCCGAAATTCTGTTGAGCTTATACCAATAGCATTGGTGGAATCCATGGCTGAATTGATATAACCAGCACCATTTTCATCGCTTAGTATACGGTAATTAACCAGTACATTCTCAACTGGGACACCGTTAGCATCAAAGACGTGGGAAAATATTTCTACAGTGGCAGATTCATCAATTGAAGTCACTTCAACAATACCATCGACGGGCTGCGTATCCAGAAAGAATGTATCTACCAGGGCTTCCATTGGCAGCACCTGGATAAAAAGGGTGTCCCTGGTGACATTACTGGCACCATCAGTGTATTGAGCAACAATGCGCACTGATTCAGCGGATTGACCATCATCATCAAAATTAGAAGTAGCTCGGCCGGTCTGGTCAGTGCTAACGGTAGCAACCATCTTACCCTGTTGGGGAGAAAAGCTAATATTCGCACCCTGAATTGGGATGCCTTCAGCATCTGCAAGTAGAGCCGTTATTTGAGCAACGGTATTACCATTATCAGCATAAATCACATCCCGATCACTCGAAACGGTCAATTGATAATTAACTACGTCCTTCTCTGCGACAGTTGGCAGGCGGGTATCACAAGCCATCAGGAAGAATAGCGTTATTATCCCAAGAGCAAAAAATTTAATTTTCATGATGATACTCCTTCAAAATACATATTAACAATGCTCAAGACCCTGATTCTTCGCTGGCGCTTGGAGATTCATCAGTGTCAGTGCTATCCATATCGTCCAGATTGATAAATTCATCTTCCAGATCCCGCATGGATTTGGTTTTTTCAATATGGGTATAGTTGTCAACAACTATATGGGGGGTAATCTGAATCAGGAGATCCGTCTTATTTTCCTGGGTAACCTGATGCCGAAAAAATCGACCAACAAAGGGTAGTGCTCCCAGAAAAGGAACGGTATTGGTAATTTGTTTACGATCAACACCTAGCAATCCAGCGATAATAATTGATTCACCATCTTTCACTCTTACAGTTGTGGTTGAAACCCGTCTTTTAACCCAGGGGATATTCTGGGCAGGTCCAACAAAATCATAAAAGGAGGATACTTCTGGTGTCACTTCAGTTGTGATATAGCCATCAGTGTTCACATTGGGTTTGACATTCAGTTTGATTCCCACAATCTCACGCTGGACCTGAACCTGTCCCCCGACACCGCCACTTGACAGAACATATGGTACAACGTCAACCATTTCAATAAAAGCTTCTCGCCCATTGATGGTCACCACTTTGGAATTTGCCAGAACTTCAGCGTCATTATTTTTTATTAGAAAATCCAAGGTCAAATCAAAAGCAGAGAGCTGACGACTAAATCCGATTTTATCTTTCGGATCAATCCGCTGAAAATACATATTATCAGGCAGAGTATTATTTGTCAGTGGTTCAAATGTCTCCACATAGGTACCGTCACCCGAAGGATCCTGACTCATTCCAGGAACCAGACTTCCACCAACGCCAATCAAATTAGGAGTGGCATTCTCAGCGATAATTGATGTAATAGATGCCAATCGGGCCCAATCAATACCTACCCGATCTGATCCCGAGAGTCCAACTTCAATTATGCGTGCTTCCAACATGATCTGAAGCACAGGCACATCTATCTCTTCTATAATATTCAAGATCTCAATGATGTTTTTGGGGCTGGTACTCACTACCAGTTTATTACCACCCTTATCGACCTGAACTTTTTCAGTAATATATTCAAGAAGTGTTTTAACCTCGCTAGCCTCAGCATACTGGAGCGGAATAACATATGATTTGGTACCGATCTCCTCGGACAGTCGTTTACTCGTGGCAACCAGAAAAGATTTCCCCACAAGTTCATAGCTTAATCCAGCAGCTCTAACTACCAGATTGATGGCCTGTTCAATGGGAACATCATCCATGTGGACAGAGATCCGATCCTTGGAGTTAACTTCTGGACTGGTAACAATATTATAGCCGCTCTCCTCAGCCAAAATCGAAAGAACCGTTGGTAGATGGGCGTCTTCAGCGTGTATAGTGATTAGTTTGTTCCCGGTCATTCCAGTGTCACGATCCTCTGAGAATCCCCCGCTGGTAAAAAATAATATCAGAATTACGACGGTTAGGACGTTGGTCTTTTTCATTAATAGCCTTCCTCTTGCTCATATTGCGATTTGCGGCTCATCACACTCTTATCTTCTGCGCTCAATGTGCGACCCTGCAACGAATAAAATTTTACTTCACCTTTTCTCAGGACCCGGATCCCATTCTCGGTAATCTTGATCACTTTGTGATCTTCTATAAATTCTCCGGCTTTGATGGTATGTTCTTTGTTCTTGAATTCAACCGTAGCTTTTGGCGGTTCAATATTCATATATAAACCACTCACTCGGAGAGTATTGGCCTGCATGGTATTAATCAGACGTCCCTGCTCATCAGTCAGAAACACTACCTTATCCAATTTCATGGGATTATTCTTCAGCTCGAAATCGAAAACTGCGCGAGCTTCAAGACTTTCCTCTAAAAATAGAATAATTTTTTCCAGCTCCTGGTCTGTGCCAATGATTGTTTGTCTGGCCGCAAAATCAAAACGTTGGCGATCCTCACGGATGCCCTTCATTGTATACCCCTCAACCAGGGTGACCACAATTCCGGCCATGATAGTCAGAGACCAGAAGAAGCGTGTTCGTCTATCCATGGTTCCTACTCCTTAACCAGTGTAAGGGTTGACAATTTCATCTCGATCTCCTGAGTCTTGAGTAACTCCGCTTTGGCAGAATTTTTTAAGCGTTCCACCCCATTTTTAACGTGATATTGTTTAACAGTAATCAATCGAGAGGATCGCTCCAACTCGGCTAAAAATTTGCCGAATTGACGGTAATTGCAGCGAATTTCCAAATCATAGGGAGTTTCTATCGCCCTTTTTAAGGGTGTACCTGGTTTTGGACGAATATTCGATAACTGAATGCCCAGACTATCAATAGTCGAGGTTAGAGAATTCAGAAATGGGATAGATGCATCGTCTGCCAATGAATCTTGAGCACTCAAGGCCAAATTTCTCTCAAATAATGTGTAGACACGATCCAGCTTGTTCGCCAAAATTTGTGCTGTAATCAGCTGTTCGTTAAGCTTCACAATCTTTTTGTCATAAGCGCGAATCTCAGTCGGCTTCTCTTTATAAACCCAATTGTAGCTATAGTAGAAAACCAGGGTCAAAACCAGCACACTGATAGCTAGAAAATTTACTCGCTGTGTCATTTGCGCCGGCCTCTCTTTTTCTTCTTGGGATCCTTATCGATTAAATAGCCTTTGATCTCAAAACTGACAACATCCTGGCTCATAAGGGTCATCCTGGAATACTTCGAAAATTTGATTTCCCGGAAATCCGATGCAAAAATCTTGTCCCCCTTTAGACGTTCAATAAATTCTTCAATAATGTCAAATTCACGCTCGTCATGATAAATTCTTGATATTCCTTCAATTGTCAGAAGGTGTTCTCTAAAATTCAGGTGGGTCAACGCCATATCGTGAGGGATCAGTAAGCCAAGAGCCTTTAGCTTTTCTGACCAAAGTACTCGGTTCCCCTCAAGTTTGGATAACTCGATGATATCTGTTCTTGAAAGATCCATACCTTCCTGTTTTAAAGCATCGATCTCTCGCTGGATGGTTGCCATCTGCATAATCTTACCATCGATGATACTGTTGAATTCTTTGTTCTCGAACATCAACCAGGCACTATTCAGGAGGAGCAGCAGAATAATCAGGACCAGGTACGTCCACCTCAACCTCTCTCGCCGAATCTCTAACCGTGCTAGCTTGCCCGATGCGTGATTCAAATTGATTTTGATAACGTTAATCATGTTTCCTCAGGTTTCTCTCTCTCTCTGGAACTGCTGCTTGTAATCGATTAGTGAAGTATTATGCCATTATAAATTCGAAAAACAGGATCCTACTCCAAAAGGCCGCGCATCGCATAGCCAACAGCCGTAGCGTATTTGGTGGCAATTTCGCCATCCTCGGCAACATCATGATGCATCTGAGCAAAAGGATTGTAAACTTCTGCCGCGACATTTAGGCGATTGGATATGAATTCATCCAGTCCATTTATCCCCGCAGAGCCCCCCATAATCAGAATTTTTTGAAAAAAGCTCTCATTGGCTTCCTTGATATAGTATCTCAAGGAACGCCGGATTTCATCCACCAGATTATCATAGATAGTATGTTCGGCAACACTCACGGAAAAATCTCCCGCATCGCCCCCGTGCAGTTTATCAACCAACTCCGTAAAAGCCGGACTGCGTTTAAAATCCTCCGCTTCCTTATAATCCATTGCTTTCTTTTCCATGATCTCCTGGGTGAAATGCAAACCACCAATCTGAATATCGCGTGCAAAAAACTGGGCCTGCCGTCCCCAAACCACCAGGACTGAGGACACTGCCCCAATATTCAGAAACACATTAGCACCATCTTCAGGTAATCCGTGTTCAATCACATAAGAATTGGCTAGCCCAATAGCTTCTGAATCAACAATACCGGGTCGAAAATTCATATTCCGCAACAGCTTAAGGTGGTTATTCAGGTTCCGCTGAGTACTGGCGACCAGTAAAACATTCAACTTATCCATCTCCCGGATATCTTCTCCCAGAATCTGATAGTCCATGAGTGCGTCTGTCCCATCCATGGGAATATGCTTACGGGCTTCAAATTGAAGTGCTTGTGACAATTCTTCTTCGTCATCCGTATTCACCATTTTGAGTTGACGAATACTGCTTAGCTGATTACTCATTCCTGTGGTTAAACTCTTAACCCGCTTTGGATTAATTTTCATCTTTGCCATCAATTGTTTGCAGGCTTGGATGATGTTTTCTTCGCTCAAGCGTTCCGGGTCGAAATCTCTGCTCTTGTCATATACCGGTTCAGATCCATAGTTGACCAGCTGATAACCCTTTGGGCTTTTATTCAACTGCACCGCTTTTATCTCAAAGCGGCCAATATCAATGCCTATACTCATTATTGTGTAATATCTCCAAATGCTGCAACTGATAGGTTGCGGGTACCGTCAGCATTACGGTTTTCCGGCCATGCTGGGGGTGGAAAGTCCCGCAGGTTATAGTCATAGTTATAGTTCTTATCATATCCGATTGTATTTGCGTAAGGTCCCGGGTTATTACGTTTGAGATAGCCTCGCTTGGATTGGATCACGCTGCCCCAGATATTTACTACCCCCCGATAATCTGTATTCCCAGTGCCCCCATAATAGTCCTGTCCCTGACCATCACCTTTGACCAGACCACCATCTAGAAAATTGTAATTATTAGTGGTATTCTGCCAGTATTGGATTTTGAATGATTGATTCATGGCTATCATGGCTGCATTGATGATAATGGACCCTGCAACAGCTCCATTATGAGCACCATTTTCAAGTGTATTTGCTACAATGATATCAGCGGCCGAGAGCAAACCCAGCCGGTTATTGCTGCCCTCTCGTACCACACCACTCCCTTCAAACGAGTCCTCGTATATCAAATCATCTATGATCCAGATATTATTTTTTAGCATTGCTGGTGAATAATTATTAAACCTGCGATAGGGCGTATCAGCCGAAGTTGCAACGGTAAATCGACCTCTGATTTGCCCGTAAACACGCACTTGTCCACCCTCGATCCAGATTACACCTTCGTTTGCAAAAATTTCGCGATAGGTGTAAAAGTCATCTTGATTGTCTGGTCTCGGGAAATCGAGAAAATCATAGTGACTCCAATCAATGGGATTTTCCCCATAATTTCCAAAAGTATTCATTCCATCTGGATACATAAATGGATTGTGAGAAAAAGTATAGGGATAAAACTGCTTCATGGAATCAGCAAAGGAAGGGTATCCTGGATCACCTGAGCTTCTAGTAACAAAGGGTGGAATAATATATGGCCACTGTTTGACAACGAAACCGGTTTCTCTAAATTCAATTTCAGTCATCAGCAGAGTATCGTGTTCCATTCCGATCCCTCTGATTAAATCATCTCCGTGAATAATCCAATTCGCAGCATTTTTAACCCGCTCATGCCCGGTGAAGGGCGGCCAATCAATGACAGCAGCAGAATCCTCATAAATACCTTCAAAAATGCCCTCGGAGCAAGTATTCATAATGAAATTTCCAGCAGTATAGACCTCACTAATCTGTCCATCGGGACTATTGATGAAATCGGGACATCCAAAAGCACTCATGGTAATGTTATCATTGGAGTACACGATTCCCTCCAATATCTCACCGCTTCCAAAAGAAACGTATGACCCTGCCCATGGTCCGGCAGGCTCTTCAGTATTTGTAAAATACATATATTTGGCAAAGGTATCTGGCGTGTAGCGCACCTTCACCTTATGAGTAACCTCAATATCTTCACCATTGAAGCCATGAAAAAAGGCAACGCCCTTAGCACTTGCTTCCAGTTGATCTTCATTTGCTCCGGTAACAGGGATAAACATACAGTTGATGCTATCACTATAGCCTCTCATGTCAGGCAGGTCCTCACCTGACAGAAGTGTGTCCGAAGTAAAATGTGCACTTAACAAATATGGATTACCGAATTTGCCTAATCCGGCGATGGCATTAAATTTTGCCTGTGCTTTTGCCACATGCTTTAAATGCACAAAGCGCTCCCCCATGACAAATTGCAGATACCCAAGTGTAAAGCCCAAACTGACCAGAACCATGATCATGGAAACAAATATTACATGACCGTTTTCCTGTCGGCGTATTGAACTAAGTAGCATTGAATACCTCCATTATTTATATCCGGTGGATCAAATTCTGGTACGCATACACCTTTTTTCTAAAGGTTACATACTCGGTTACCGCGTTTTCCTCGCCTTCGTACCATGTGCTAAGACCAAACACGATACTGATTTCATAGACAGATTTAGCTACAGGTGCCAATCTCGGCCTGTTTTGAATTGGATTATATTCTGCATCAATCAAATTATCTACATCAAATGATTCCAGGAAAATCTCACGTTGTCCATTCAAGCGGTAAGAACCATCCACCTGAAGTGGCATATAGGGCATCAACGGTTGACCCTGCCACAGAAAACCCTCTGTTTCAGTCGCCTGAATACTATAGGTTCTATCATCGTCATTATATTTTAATCGAATCAGGTCATATCCATTTGGGCCAGATGAGGCTGAGATGGTTTTCGCAGTCTGTAATTTTTGTGAAATTACCTCCAATGCTGTACTTCCATAGCGTCTGATATCTTTTAGGACGAAATCATCCTGATAATATCCGACTATAGAAATGGCGCTGGATACCAATCCTAGACCACCCAGACTGATAATGGTGAGCACCACAGCCATTTCAATAAGAGTCAATCCCTTATTCCAACCTTTATTTATTAGCCTGGTTTTCATCATTTGAACTTAAAAGTTTTGGTCTCCATATAGATCTCAGCTGGTTCATTATTTGATAAATGGTCAATCCACTCAATTCGAGCGCTTAAAATGAAATATGCGTTATTTGCATTATAAGAGGAGTATTCTTCGTCTATAGGATCTCGATAAATTTTAGCCACAATTGCCAAAGTCTCGTCCTCAGGATCGGTCGGATTGTAAATAACTACCTCTTCGCCTGAGAGATCGCCATTCTGATCAGGGATTGACAATTCGCCATAATTGATCCTGGCAACCCAATAATCCATATAACCACTTAGTTCCTCCAACGCTCTCTCACGAATGATAATCTTGCGAATTTCTGCTCGGGCATAAGTCACTCCGTAGAATACTGATGAGGCAGTCGCCGCAATAATGATCATCCCCACCAGCACTTCAATTAAGGTGAAGCCCGCTTGAAACGTTTTCGCTCTGGGGATTCTGTCAAACACTACATAATACCGTGTTGAAATAATTTAGGATTATCAGCGATCTCAGCCGCTGCAGCTCGCGAGATCTTTCCCTGGCTCACCAATCTTTGCAGATCCTGATCAAGAGTCTGCATGCCATCAACTCCACCCGCCTGAATCACGGAAGGAATCTGATAGATTTTATCTTCACGAATCAGGTTTCTTACGGCTGAATTGGCGACCATGACCTCACAGGCTGGAACACGACCCTTGTCATCTTTGGTTTTTAGAAGTTTCTGCGCAATAACCGCCACCAGACTTTCAGAAAGCATGGAGCGTACTTGACCTTTCTGGGCCACCGGAAAGATATCAATAATACGGTCAATGGTCTTCGCGGCACTTGATGTATGCAATGTGGACATAACCAGGTGACCTGTTTCAGCAGCTGTTAGAGCCAGCTGAATGGTTTCCAGATCCCGCATTTCACCAACCAGAATAACATCGGGGTCTTCCCGCAAGGCTGAACGCAGCGCATTGGCGAAGCTATCAGTAGAAATACCCAGCTCACGCTGATTCACGAGACAGTTCTTGCTCTCATGATAATACTCCACTGGATCTTCAATGGTAATAATATGAGCCTCTTTGTGCTCATTGATATGATCTACCATGGCTGCCAATGTCGTAGATTTTCCTGAACCAGTCGGACCAGTAAGCAAAATCAAACCGCGATCTTGCATTGCCAATTTGGCCAGAAAAGGTGGGGTGCCCAATTCATCAAAGTCTTTAATAATGGTAGGGATGGTTCGAAAAACACCTGCCGTTCCCCTGATCTGCCTGAAGAAATTGACTCTGAAACGTCCCCTGCCTTCCAGTTCCCGAGAAAAATCTATCTCTTTATTGGTGTGGAATCGTTTCAGCTGGTCTTCATTCATTACCTCATGAGTAATGGATTCCATCTCTTCTTTGCTAAGAAGCGGCAGGTTTAATTTCCGCATGGTCCCGTTAATCCGAACCATGGGAATCGCCCCCACACTCAGATGGAGATCAGAAGACCCGCTCTCCAGCGAGTAACCTAAAAGTTCATCAATTTTAGACGCCATAGATTTTGTTTAATTTACTTCTTCGTCGAAGCCGTAGCCTGTAAACTTACCTGTCTCACAATTATATACCACTTCGTGACCGGCACCTTGTTTCATCTCTTCTGTGCTCATGGCAGTTACTTGAGTTACTGGATCAGCACCAACAATCTCAAAATCCCACTGGAGTTTGGTAGCTTCCTTTAACAAGATGTATTTGGGTTCAAGATCTTCTTCAACACTTGACGGCCATTCGCCCAAGTCCTGGTAATACATCTGAGAGGCATTCCAGATAGAGCCAATCGCAGATTGAGCATCAGAGGCATACGCACCCTTCACATAATTTTGGTAAATAGGGAAAGCTACCGCTGCCAGAATGGCAACAATAATTACTACGACCAACACCTCAATCAAGGTGAAGCCGGATTCCCGGGTTATCAGGTTCTGTTTCATCTTCTCTCCTTATAAAGTTAAAATGCTTTTGCACTCATTTTCGCGGCCAAGATACGTGTTGATTGAGGTTGTATCAAACCGTACACAATAAAGAAATGATAACAGAATTTTGA
>JABMPR010000027.1 GCA_013202895.1 bacterium
ACCGGGCTATATTGCCATGTATCTCCATGATCCACTGCGGGTTGTTGCCACATTTAGTATTTCAATCCTGGTTTTTCTGATTGTAAAAGGGCTCTCCCAGTTTCTCCTGATCTATGGCAAGCGTCGGCTGGTGCTGTCACTCCTCCTGGGCTTCTTTCTGGGATACATTTCCCGAAACTATCTTGCAGGGGAGTTTCAATCTATGGGGATGGATTTTTATACCATTGGATATATTATCCCGGGCTTGATCGCCTCCTGGATGGATCGACAGGGTGTTGTCCGTACATTGAGTGTCATCCTGATCACAGCCAGCATTGTCCAATTAGCGGTGATGCTCATTAGTGGTGGAGAGATTAATGTTTAGACCAGCCATCCAACGTATCGAAGTTTTGGTGGCAATGGCAGTTGTGTCCCTGATAATCTTTTATGCTGCCAGCTCTGCGACGGTACACACACGCGAACCGGCTTATGACACTAAAATTGCAGCAGCCCAGCGAATGACCCAAGCCATGCAGGTGCTGAAAGAAAGTCGCATGCAGGAAGCCATTTTTATGGATGATATCAATGATCCCAACGAAACCGCACTCATTGGTCGGCAATTCACCTATATCACAACCGATGAAGGTGATCTGGATGCTAAGATTTCGATTCTTGATCCAAATGTCGCCGCAATGATTGTGGATTACCTTACCCAAGCTGGTGTTAGCAGAGGTGATACCATAGCCGTAACACTAACTGGTTCAATGCCAGGTGGGAACCTGGCGGTGGTCTGCGCCCTGGAGGAAATGGGTGCTATTCCAATTATTCTGGCTTCGGTCGGTGCCTCACAATGGGGTGCCAATATTGAAGATTTTACCTGGCTGGATATGGAAAAAATACTCGTGGATGCTGGTGTCATCTCCTTTCGAACACGAGCTGCCAGTCTGGGTGGTGGATCAGATATTGGTCGACGTCTAAGTCCCCGGGGTCGCGAGTTGATCCACGAGGCTATTGATCGGAATGGGATTGAACTGATTGCCAGTGAGAATCTCGCTGATGCCGTCCAACGCAGGTTGAACCTGTTCTCAAGGCATCTCGATCTGAAAAATTATAAGGCATTCATCAATGTCGGTGGAGGTGCAGCGGTCCTTGGAGATGCGGCAACCGTTAGATTGATTCCTCCCGGGCTCACAACCAGAATGCAATTTGAGTCAATGCGCAATGGAGGGGTCATGGCTAAATTTGGACGCGAAGGGGTGCCCATAATCCATGTTCTGAATATCAAGTCAATGTTTTCTCAATTTGACTACCCCTACGCGGCAACACCCAGTCCGGAATTGGGAATTGGGACATTTTATTCAAGCGAACGCTATAACCTCTGGACAACGTCCCTGGCGCTCTTTATTCTATTGTCAATGGTGATTGGTGTGGGCTTGAACAGTAAACGGAAGATAAAACACCATCTTGAAAAATATGAACCGGATTCCTATGTATAGAAACACAATGAAAATTTTAAAAAATAGCATTTTCTCCAGCATCGGTTTTTTGCTGATTTTTGCAAGTGTTAACGCAGGCGTGATCAAACCTGAAGATGCCAAACAATACCGGGACATTCTCACGGTTTCCGGAAATCGCAGCTCCTACTACACTCTCAATGATGCATCCCTGGTTTATAAGGTAAAGGGTCCCCAAAGAATTAAAATATATTCTCGAGCGGTCCTTAGTGCTAAAAGCTCCAAATCAAAATCCTATGGTTTCGAAATCCAATTGAATGGCAATCAGCCCCTGCAGGTGGAACATCAGCAGAAATGGAGCAGAGGCGTAAAATCACCCCAGCATCCCAACCACTATTTTTCAAAATCTGCCACAGATTTTATAAGCATCCCGGCAGGAGTGAATGATGTTATCATCAGACCTAAAAAGCGATCGGGACCGGTCCTGATCCGCGTAGTTGAGGATACTAAAGGTGCGAAAGGCAAAAAGAAACGGGTGGATGCACTCTCCGAAGAAGCGCCTGTGAAGTTGGTCGCTAACAACAAAACCTTAAGCTATTATGCATTGCGTAAGGATCATCCGCTATTTGTAACCCTTGAAGGTCCTGTAAACCTGGAAATAGTAAGTAGATTGGGATTTGATCCACAGATGGGCCGCGAGGAAGACTACCGCCTGCAAGTCCTGCATAATGGAAAGGTGGTTGGTACATACTACTTCTCCACGGATCGTTCAGAAGAAACCCTTGTGCAAGATCAAAGCGGGGTGGTGCCGGGAAAATGGCGTAGCTGTGATGTGAAATTGGGTAAAGGGATTCACGAAATAAAACTGCGCTTGCTGGATGAAAACCGACAGGCCTTTGTCAAATTAAGCAGGATTAACACAAAATAGTGCCAGCACTCCTCATCATAGTATTACTTTTTGGGCAAGTCATGTCTCAAAGCTTTACCCAGCGGCTGGCGGCTCCCATTTCCTATGAATTCGGACTTGTACCGGGTTTCCAAAATAATCCACTCAACTTATCTGCCACAGAAATCGACAAGGCTGCAGCTGATCCCAATTATCTGGATGGCATTAAATATTCCTCCAGCAATGTCATATCAGCCTATGGAAAATTAAGCTATTCCCCACGTCTTTTTGGAAATCGCAAAACTCGCATCAACCTCATTCAATATTATCATTATTATCATGATATTTCGGAGCGTAGTTACCAGAGTACCACAGTGAGTGTTAAGCAGTCATTGGGAAATTACCGCTACCTGCTTCTCGGTTATGGAATCCTGCCTGAATACTATTTGAGGAATTATCTGGTTACAGATCCGGCAACGCTCATCTCAGATCGTCAAAACTGCAGTTTTGGCACGGATAGAGCCTGGCTAGGGTTTGAACACCGGCTTTCACGTAGAAACAGACTGGAATATCGAGTAACTGTCCGCCAGGAGATATATCCCGCTCCTTTTTCACGATATGATATGTCCATGCGCGAAGGGGCGATCAGCTTGGAGAGTGATCAATTCAATGGAATCTCATCTGATTTGGAAATTCGGTATGGAATGGCGGATAATGACAATCAATTCGATGAGCTGGATCGGTCTTATCGCTTCCTGAATATGAGACCATCGCTCACTCTGACAATACCTGGCAAACACCGTTTAAACCTTTCCGGTCGCTATGACCAGCGGGCATATGACAGCGAGGAGCCTGATGACCCCTTGCATGCCGGGCGCTATCAGGAAGAATTTCGATTGGATGTAAGCCTTATGCCAAAGTTTTCTGAATCCCTCGTGATAGAGCCATTTGCAGGTTACCGCGAACGGAGAGTTGACTCCAGTGATGAGGTAGTCAGGGGTCTGAAATCGTTCTCAAGATACTGGTTTGGAGTCAGAGTGGGTTTCAAATCCGTTATAGACATGTATTTTTAATTTGCCCTTAATACGAGTTACAATATCCCCATGAAAAGAATTTTTGCATTTATCACTGTCCTTTTTCTCCTCCTCAACTTGACGGCTTGTTTAAAACCTGAGTCAATTGAAAATGTCTCTGTAGTTGATATCACTTACGTGGATATTCTGGATACACGTGGATATGCCAGGGATGTCTATGCTTATTCAGATAAAATATTTGTTGCCGCATCTGCAGCTGGAACACAGATATGGGAAGATAATAATGGTGTAGTATCCCAGGTCTTTGAGCACTCTTTCAGTAGCAATCCCGCTTTGGGGTTGACTGTAATACCTGAATCCCAATTGCTATTGTCATTCGATGATGAGAAGGGTTATATCAAGCAACTTGATACTGACTTGAGTGCATTAGACTCTGTATACTTTAATTTTCCAAATATTCTTATTTATGAATCAGAAAATTTTGGAGATCAAAACACCGAAGATATGGCTGTCGTTTCTTTAAATGATAGTTTATTAGTACTTTTCAATACGGATAGAGATTTAGGTGATGGCTTACGCTTTACCTATCTAAATCGACGTTATGAACCGTCCGAAGGGTATTACTACTGGGAAGAGAATACAATTGCCAAGTTTAGCGGAGAGAAAAACTACGGTATTGATGCCCGTGATTCACTCGTCTCAGCTTCTCATGGTGAGTTGGGAATCGGTTTGTATCATATGGTAAGTGGTGATTGCGATACATTGGCGAGTCATGATACACCGGGAGAAGCCCTCGAGGTAAAGTTTTACGACAACTATTTACTCTCAGCTAACAATTGGGCTGGCATGTCAGTATTTGCACTGGGAGTAGGGGACAGCAGCCTGACCCTCCTTGCTGATATAGAAGTTAATGGTTGGGTCAAACAAATAAGCATTTGGAATGACATTGCCATTCTAAGTTGTGGGGAAAATGGGATTTTTCTGGTGGATTTAAGTGATCCAGAAAATCCAAAAGCTGATCAGCCGATTGAGGCTGGATATACCTATCGTACTTTTGTAGCTAATGATATGATCTACGCGGCTACTCGCCAGGGGGTTAAACGCTATCGGATTGAAAGCAGGTAACCCCATGCGCAAACCCATCCAAATTTTTATAATAATACTATTCGCACTCAGTTTTGTAGAGGCAGCTGATTTAATCCGACCCAAACTGGAGCTAAGCAGTATTCCCAATGGTGTCAGAGTAAGTCTTGATTTCAGGCATATCACTGAGGCACAATGGAGAAATATGTTGGCTCACCCCTCAGCATTTCATCAATTCGGATATGGGGTTTCCGGATCACCTGGGGATGCAGCTTTGCCCATGATCACTGAGGTGATTCCCTTTTTGAATATCGGGGATATCAGTCTGGAGGCCATCCAGCGCCAGGAAATAATCCTGGCGGAAATCGAATTAAAAGCCACCCCAGAAGGTCATCTCGACTCGGAGCAAACAGCCATTCAAATATCAGATTATGACTGGAGCATAGCTGATCGATTCGTAGTTGAAGAAATAAGCGTGGGTGAGGCAGTTATTATGCGGGATCACCAATTTTTGCCTGTGACCATCCGACCAGTGCTCCTGGATGCCAGCTCACAATCAATGCGTATTCCAACCCATATTGAATTCGAGATTCACGGATTAGATCTTGATGAAGCAGTGGATCTGACACAGGAGGGTGGAGTCCGCTCTATAAGTTTGCCGGAGGATCAATTCGCCCCTAAGGGGACTTATCTGATTATTACACCACCTTCTTTTATAATCTATACAGAATATTTTGCGGAGTGGAAATTACGCCAGGGCCATGATGTAACCATTGTGACCACAGAAGTAACCGGCAATACAGCCAATAATATTAAAGCATATATCCAGGGCATCTGGGATGCCGGTGAAAACCGGCCGGATTATGTGGTTCTGGTTGGTGATGAAGACCGCGGAATCCCCGGACATTACATTCAAAGTCCGCAAGGGGAATATTTGGTCACGGATCATCCCTATGCGCTAATGGAGGGCGAGGATTCATTCCCGGAGCTGCTGGTGGGTCGATTTTCTGTGGACGATAATGGTGAATTGGGATCAATGGTTGGAAAGATCGTCGCCTATGAAAGTGATCCGTATATGGCGAACACAGACTGGTTCACCAGAGCGCTAATGATTTCCACAACCTGGGGTGCTGCCTCTGCCCAAGCGACCAAAGAGTGGATTGCCGACAAACTTTATGAAAATGGCTATGATCAAGTCTATACTGCCTACCATCCTGGTGTATCATCACCAACTGCTATCTCCATACCCATAAATACTGGGGTTAGTTTTGTCAACTATCGTGGTTTTGGGATGTATAACGGCTGGTATGGTCCGGATTTTACGAATTCAAATATACAGAGCATGATTATCAACGGCTCCAAAACCCCGGTTATCACTTCAGTGGTATGCGGCGGTGGTAATTTTGCTGCCTGGGAAGATCCTTGTTTTGGTGAGAAATGGACCCGCCACGGTAGTTTTGCCAATCCTAAGGGTGCTGTTGCTTTTTTCGGCCCCAGTGAATTGTATACACACACTCAGTTCAACAACGTAATAGATATTGGGATTTACTCCGGAATATTTGATCAGGGGATTACAACTCTGGGTGCAGCACTTTGGAATGGTAAATTTGAGCTCTGGCGTAATTATTATCAAAACAGCTTTTTCCCATTTGGCCAAACCCCGGAGTTTTACCATCACATTTACAATCTTCTGGGAGATCCCGGGATGCAATTATGGACCGCAATCCCCGAACTCCTGAGTGTATCACATTCGGAAATGCTGACCATGGGGGATAATTCCCTTTCAGTGATTGTTAATAATGAATCAGGTGAAGCGCTTCAGGGAGCCTATGTCGC
The DNA here is from genome assembly GCA_013202895.1 of bacterium. GTDB lineage: Bacteria > Fidelibacterota > UBA8477 > UBA8477 > JABMPR01 > JABMPR01. The sequence continues at coordinate 6,273 of JABMPR010000027.1, forward strand.
TCTATATAATACTGAAAACGCACTGGGCGGATACACTGATGCCAATGGCGAAATAGTGTTACCCTTTGCTGCGACTGCAGCAGGTGAAGTCCTGCTCACCATTACAGGCAACAATTTACACCCCTATCTTACCACGCTTCCAGTAACGGCCGATGAACATAGTCTGGTTTTGAGTGACTGGTCCCTGAGCGGGGGCGGAAGTCTGCAGGCTGGAAATAGTTGGCCGATGAGCATTACATTATTTAATCCAGGTGCCGAATTGACTGATATCCAACTGTCATTTTCAACAGTTACACCTGGCGTTAGCGTCGATGAGTCTGTGAATATCAGCAGTATTCCCGCTGGAAGCAGCTATGATGTGACCACAATATTTCTGACTGCTGATGCGGATTTGGCGCATGGAACTCCAGTGACTGTCGATCTGAATATTCAGATAGCCGAGGAGATCTGGTCCTGGCAGAAGCTTTTTACAGTACAGGCACCCTCCTTGAGCATCAATTCATTGAACATTTTCGCTGGCAATTTAAATGCCGGTGATTCAGTGGATGTGGATATCATGTTGCTAAATGAGGGGGGCATGGCCAGCGGTCCAATTGTAATCACACCGCTGGAGCACGAACTGGTCACTTTCACAAATGATGATCTGATTTGCCCCGATCTGGCCATGGATGCAATGGGGAGTGCTGAGAATAATTTGAATATTGCGTTTAGTGATCAGGTCTTTCCAGGTGAAATCCTCAATTTACGTTTTGAATGCACGCTGCTTGGTCTTACTGATACCCTGGAATATGATCTTCAAGTAGGGGATTTACTGCGCTATGGACCCTCTCAGAAAGATGAATACGGCTACCGTGTCTTTGATAATTTTGATCTGTCCTACACCAATGCCCAAGCCTATGACTGGATTGAGATCGATCCCACCATTGGCGGCTTTGGTTCCCTGGTTGGGATGAGTGACACATACGAGGAAGGGGATGCTTCAAGGACCATCGATCTGCCCTTCCCGGTGACCTTTTACGGACAAACATACACTGAGATAACAATTTGTACCAATGGTTGGGCTGGTCTGGGAGACCAATCGGTGGTTGATTTTCACAATCGGACCATCCCTTCTCCAATTGGACCTACGGCAATGTTAGCACCTTTCTGGGACGACCTACTGACTAACCCTGGCTATGTACTAAAGGGAACCGCAGAAGCTGATGAATATTTCGTCATTCAATGGAAACGGATGCGGAACCTGGCAGCTGATAATGACCTCAGTTTTCAAATCATCATTTTTAATACCGATCATCATCCAACAAATTCTGGAGACAACAACATCAAATTCCAATACCAAACCTATGAGAATGTTGATGTGGCAGGCAACTTTTCTACCACTGGAATTGAGTCTCCGAATTATGAAACAGGTGTACTTGTTTCATATAACAACGTAACTGAATCAAGTGTTGAAAGTATTGAGAATCATACAGCCTTGCTTTTCTCAACGGATCGCGGCGAACGTCTTCCTGATGCGATTGCCTCAATAAGCGGGACAAATATTAATTTTTTTCAGAATCCCTGGAGTACAGCAAGTGATTCTATTGCAATCACCAATGTTGGCGAATCACCTCTGGCTTACAATATCAGAATTAATTCTGCTGAAGCACTAGCAGCTCCGGCACCGCCCGCTGTTTTTGATCCTGGCATCAATAAATCATCACCAGATGCCATGCTGAATACTCCTGCTACGCGTGAGGGCAGCGACTCTTATGGCCACACCTGGAAAAAAAGTACTGAAGAAGGTGGACCCGAATACGCCTGGCAAAACATCGAGCTTGCTCCCAACGCCCTTGCATATATTGACGACCCTGATGACAGTAGTATCGGTCCCGTTTCATTGGGTTTTGAGTTTCCCTTCTATGATGATGTCTACTCAGAAATTTATATCAGCAGCAATGGTTCAGCCTCGTTTGAAAGTTCTTCTGCACCCTGGTTAAATACTCACTTACCAAGTGCTTCAGCTCCACCTGCTTTTCTGGCTCCCTGGTGGGATGATCTGAATGGTGATGTTGCTGACCCGGGAACGATCTACTTTTGGACAAATAATCATGATCAGTGTATCATCACCTGGAAGGATTTCCCAAAATGGGGTACACCAAACTTGTACACATTTCAGATCATTTTAAACTCCTTTGGAAAAATCATTTACCAGTATGAATCCCTGGAGGGAGTTACCACAAGTTCTACAGTGGGAATGCAGAATGCAGAACAGAACATTGGTTTGATGATTCATTATAATGAAGCCACTCCCTTTGAGGCTGGTCTGGCAATTTCGATCCGGCGCCCCTTTGAATGGTTTAGTGCATCCAGTTGGTCCGGGCAAATCGAGCCAGGCGAAACCAGTTATTTTGTGGTAAATGTCCAAACCGCTGATTTGGAACTGGGACATTATGAGGTACCCCTGCTCTTAAGCACCAGTGCGGCCAATTATCCCGAAGGCGAACTATTGATTGGGCTTGATATTGTTATGGGTGAGCCCCCCATGGGTGATCTCAATCATGATTATCAGGTCAACCTCAATGATTTGATGAGCTTATTTGACTTTGTCCTCCTGATTGAAGAAATGAGTGAGGAACAGTATTATTTGGCGGATTTATCTGCAGATGAAGAGGTGAATGTCATTGATGTCGTTCTCCTTATTGACATAATCTTAGACAGTGATTAACAATTATAGAATCGAAATTATTTCTTTCTATTGACCAGAAAAAAGGGTCCCACATAATGAGACAATTGATTTTACTTCTGCTGACCGGCAGTCTATTTGCAACCGGTAACTTTTGGTGGGCTGAGGACGGGATTCCAGTCCGTCAAGGCGTGCATATTGAATGGCAGCGAACAGGTGATGTTGGATTTGAAGCTGAAATGATATTTGCCTGGTCTGACACCCGGACCGGCGACAGAGATATTTACGTTCAGAAGGTAGATACGTCAGGCACATCCCTTTGGGGTGCCACTGGTATCCGTGCGACCATAGCAGATGGTCGTCAGGAGGACCCTGTCCTGGTTTCGGATGGAGCTGGTGGTGCATTTTTAGCCTGGATAGATTATCGCAGTGATGAATTTGGTGATGTTTATGCCCAACATATTGATTATGAGGGAAATCTATCATGGGATCCTGCAGGTGTCCCTCTTGCAGTAAATAGCGGTTCACAGCAGACAGCCAATATGGCTCGTGGTGCGACTGGAGTAGCATATGTCATCTGGGATGATGGCTCCCTTTCCCAATCTGGAGATATCTTTGGAACTGTATTAACCTTTGAGGGACCCCTGGCTGCAGGTGGAAGCAATGGCTTACCTGTTGTAAGCGCCTCCAGTACCCAGAGCAATCATAGTATCGAGACCAGTGGCAGCGAGGCAGTTGTTGTCTGGCGTGATACCCGTGATGTTGAAGATCCTGACATTTTCGGACAGCGTTTGGATGTGAATTTTTCTGGTTTGTGGGGCGAGAATGGAATTCCCATTTGTGGCTACGAATCTGACCAGGTTTATCCCAAAGTCGCACCTGCCGATGGGAACCGAGTGGCAGTTTCCTGGCTGGATGATCGAAATAACTCCAACACCGATATTTTCACCCAGCTGGTTGATGAATCGGGTGCCCCTGTTTGGGCAGAAAATGGTATTGCCCTGACGAATCAAGCTACAGAACAATCGGCCTGCCGGGTCAAATCGAATGGTACGGATCGTATCTATTATGTCTGGGAAGATTTGAGAAATAGTTTTGATGATGCCGATATCTATATGCAAAGTTTGGATATGAGTGGGGCTATCCAATGGACCGTTGAAGGTATCCCCATTGTTGAAATTGATTTAAAACAATTGCAGCCCAGATTCACTATGGGAAACGCTGGTGGGGTCTATGTGACTTGGCTTGATGAGAGAAATGGCGGTTTCCCGCAATCAGATATATATCTGCAATACGTCAATCCAGATGGCAGCGTAAGATTTGTGGAGAATGGCTTAGCCCTCACCAGTGGTTATAAATACCAGACTGGTGGCCTGGTTCGACCTGATGGCGGTGGTGGAGCCATGGTTCTCTGGGGTAATGCCTCCAGCGGGAGTATCGGAATAACCGGCCAGCATGTTCGCTTGGATGCCAGTCCCTCCTGGGATGCCGATGGTCTGGAATTCTTTTTCGGAATTGATGGGGATGCCGGGAAGTTTACAACTCTTGAATGGGGAAGTGATCAGGCGATGATATTCTGGGAAGATAATCGTTGGGCTGGTACCGGTGAAGTCGCTATGGCTCAAGTTATGGATCTATCAGGCGCCATTCAACATACCATGGATGGGGTTGCTCTTTCTGGAAATGAACAGCAAATGGACCCGGTAATCACACGCGATGGTGCGGACGGTGCCTATCTGGGATATACAAATATTTCACTAGGCTCAGCAATTCTGTTTGCCCAGCATGTAGATTCAGATCTTGTGCCAACCTGGCCAATAGCAGGGATTGAGATAAATCCAGTCACCCAGGGGCAATTAGTTCCAAAGCTGGTGACCAGCAGTGATGGTTATCTTTATTATCTGTGGACCGAAGATATTTTCTTCCAGGGATTACTCCTGTTAGCTCAAAAATACGATATAGATGGAAATCCTCAATGGGCCGATGGCGGAATGATGATAAGTCCGGACGGGATTGGTGGCGACCAATATACAAGAAAGGTCATTGCCATGAACGATGGCTCAGTAATTTTTGTCTGGGAGTCGGAAACAATTGAAAGTGGGATGAGAACGTTTGTCTCCAAACTGACCTCAGAGGGAAGTGTTGCCTGGACAGAGCCCATTAGTGATGCAGGTGGTGCACAACGCAATTCCGTAGGTATTTATGATGCAAATACCGATTTGATTACTGTGGGCTGGGAAGATCACCGTAATATTGCCGAAAGTGGTGTAGATCTTTATGCCGTTAGTGTCGATACTGATGGTAATCTGGGTGAGGAACAATTGATCAGCGACGGATTTGGTGACCAGTATGTGCTGGCTCTGGACTTTGCTGATGACAGCAGCGGCGTGCTTTATGCTGCCTGGCAGGATTACGATGGATTCCAGCACGATGTATTTGTCAGGGATCTGAGCAGTGGAACTGATGCGCTTCAAATTACGACTCTGGAGTCTGAAAATATGGCGCCTGCATTACGGGCTGTAAGCGCATCACGCTACTTACTGGCCTGGGAAGATGGTCGTAATGGCATTCATACCGATCTTTATTTTTATGATTCAGAGCCAGGTTCTCCGGGACATGTGGCAGAAGGTATACCCCTTAGTCTAGCCGTTCTGAATCAAATGGATCCGCAGATTATTCCCTTTGCAGACAATTCTCCTGATTCTCTATCCTATCTCATTGCCTGGCAGGATATGCGCTCCTCTGGAAAGACAGAGTTGACCAACATTTATGCCCAGGCCTATACCGGTAGAACACCCGTCAGTATCGATCCGCCCGTTCTTGCTACGGATTTCAAAGTCGGAGCAGCCTACCCTAATCCCTTCAATGGATCCGTAACGATTCCCATTGAAAATGTGCCAGGTGCCATCCTCGATTTACGTATTTATGATCTAAGGGGCAGACAAATTCTGCATGAGAATCTGGAGGCAAGTTATGGCAGCAACTATATCTGGAATGGTTTGGATAGGGGTGGTCAACCTCTCACCAGTGGCGTTTATTTAATTTCAATCGAATCAGGTATGCAGCGTTTTTCACAAAAGCTCACGTATTTGAAATAGACAGCTATCACTCAGGGGAATCAAATACATGCGTTTAACAGTTCGAAATATATTGTGCATTATTATGATGATGTCTGTTCTCCAGGCAGGATCGCGATCTATTATGCTCGATTCGGTTATCAATATTCGCTATCATACCTATGAAGAGATAATCACATATTTAGATTCAATTCAGGAAATCCCGGCCTACGATGTAATTCTTGATGTCATAGAAATCGGGCGCTCCAATAACGAGGACCTCCCAATTTACGCGGTCAAGTTATCTGATAATCCCACCCTGGATGAGGACGAACCTGCCCTTTTATTTCTGGGACCCGGTCATGCCGAAGAAATACTTGGTGTTGAGATCACATTGGGTTTGATAGATAGTCTGCTTCATGGTTTTGATGCCATGAATTCACATGTAGCCGAAATACTAATGAATCTTGAAGTCTGGGTTGTCCCATGCTACAATCCTGAAGGTTTGAGAGTTGTCCATGACGGATTGGATATCACTTTTCGCAAAAATAAAACAGATAACAACGGGAATGGTAATTTTGACTTTATCCCCGGTATCGGCTTTGATCTCGACGGAGTCGATTTTAATCGAAACTATGATTTTAACTGGATTTTTGGTGATGAATATGGGGTTGGGGACTATGATTACTACCGCGGTCCGTCCCCTTTTTCTGAATCTGAAGTTCGAGCAATAGCAGCCCTTGCCAGACAGGAGAAATTTCTCCTGTCGACTGCCTATCATTCAGCCCGCTCAGGCACGCCTGAGATCATCTATTACTCATGGGAATGGGAAGATACAAAATACCCACCGGATGTAGGGATTATGGCTTCGATGGCAAATATTTTAGCGCAGCGAATTATAAATGAATCTGGTGATGGTAATTATGCCGTGACACCTGGCAAAACACCACGCGGTAATGCACATGACTGGTTTTATACCCAGACCGGAGCTATCCAATTTCTTATCGAAGTCGGGACCAATAATCTGCAACCAAATTCAGAGATTGTTGATGATACAGTAGATCGCAATCTGGAAGGGATTTTCTTTCTCATGGATCGCGCCTTAGGTCGTACGCCTGAAAGCAAATCTCAAATCCGTGGAATTGTGACAGATGCTTCGGATGGTTTTGCCTTGGAAGGTGCCCAGATTCAACTGGCGAAGTTAGCAATAGATGGAAGTCTGACTGAGCTTGAAGGGCTCATGATGCAACCTAGAGTCACCGACGGTTTTGGCCGCTTCAGGCGCCTCCTGAATATTGGTACTTACAGGCTAATCGCTTCCGCTCCCGGTTTTTATTCTGACACGCTGGCAGCTGTCCTCACAAGTGAAAATTATGCAACTATTATTGATATTAGTCTGCAACCCATGGAAATTCACCAGATTGATCTGGATCTCACCCAGACTAGCGGCATCGATGTCTATGAGCTAATCATATGGGATAAAACCCAGCAGGACACACTGCTCCTAGCTCCTGGATCTCATAGTTTTGAATGGCAGGGTGAATCAATTAATCTCAAGCTTAGTGCTGAAGGATATTTCCCTGAAATCCATAGCTATGACTTAAGTGAATTTATCGGTGGCGCCATTCTAAGCCTGAGTGTGACATTGCCAGCTTCACCCGTGATAGTCTATTCTACTGGTTTTAATGACCTTGCAGGCTGGAATGTCGAATCTGGTTTCTGGACGATGGGGGACGGTCAGCTGTTATCTCAATCTGAACTATTCTATGATGTCGGTCAAAATTCGCAGATAAGCTTGCCTGATATCGATTTTAGTGTGCTGCCGGATGCTCAGCGAGTGGGGCTGTACATCAAACACGCCTATGAAGTCGAATGGCATGTGGATACACTCTCCCTGGAGTTATGGTCCTCAGATGGAACTGATCTATTGTTGCAGGAGCAATGGTTTGACCAGGAATTTGAGAGTCATAGCGAGACATTTTTCACAGCAACAGACATTCCCGCCTCAGCCATTCTGAAACTAAAGATGGTGACGGACTCCACCGTAGCATTCAGAGGTTGGCAAATAGATTCTCTATCGATTTTCTTGTCTGAATCAGAATGGCTAGATGTTGATCTAAATCAGAAAAAACAGGATTCGCAGGCAGTGTCAGGTGAACCGAAGATGCTGGCAATTGTTGCCCCAAATCCCTTCCAAACAGAAACGCAACTGCAGTTCCGCTTACCTCAGTCGGATATAGCAACAATCCAGATTTATGATATCCGTGGACGACAGATCTTTGAAGATAAAATCCAGGCCGGCAGAGGTCTAAATTCCTGGACCTGGCGCGGGCAGAATATGCTGGGGCAACCCATAAGTTCGGGTGTATACTTTATACGTGTGACAGGCGTTGAACAAACAGTGACTCGCAAACTGATGTATTTGAACAAATTTTAACGCGGCAAAACGAAAGAGTCGACATATATGTTTAAAAATATTTTCAAAACCGGTCTGCTGTTGATTACGCTATCCATGGCTTTTTCAGCAACAGGTCCTCTGGCATTTAAAGACCTCATGCAGGATTATCCCTCAGTCGCGGATCGATATACCTGGGAAGCGTACCAACGTGGTCATTTTCTCATTATTGGAGCAGATGCTATCTTTACCAATCCCTATCTTGATTTGTATCGAGTTCTTAAAGAACGCCAGGGATTCCGGGTAAGCATGGCTCCCCTTTCAGAGACTGGCAATACCAGCGCTGATATCCGCACTTACATTGCTGATTTTTATGCAACGAATTCCCTGGAATATGTGCTCCTTGTTGGTGATGTAACAGGTGCTTATGCCATTCCAGCCTTTAGTTATGGCCCCGAAAATGATGTGTCTGATCTTCCCTATGTATTGATAACGGGTGGGGCTGATGACTATTTTCCAGAAGCTTTTATTGGTCGCTGGCCCGTAGATACAGCCCAGGAACTGGCGAAAGTGATTGCCAGGACTATCACCTATGCTCAAACTCCGGATTTAGCTTCAGGTTACCTCGAGAAAGCCCTGGTCACCGCCGGAAATTATGCAGATACGGGTACCATTCTTACACCGGTCTGGACCTCCTATTGGCTCCATAATGAGTTGATTGACTATGGATATTCTCAAGTTGATACGATCTTTTTTCCGCCTACCACAGGTCCAGAACAGATTTTGGATGCCTGGAATGAGGGGGTCGGGATTGTTAATTACCGAGGTTGGGGGGATGCGCATGGTTGGCACTTTCCGCATTTCCATGTCAGTGATTTTGATGATGGCAACATGAGCAATGGCAATAAACTACCAATCGTATTCAGTTTTGTGTGTGGTACAGGTAAATTTGATAGCCCCATAGATCCATCGTTTTGCGAAGCTCTACTAACCCAGGGCAGTATCGCTATTCCCGCTGGTGCCGTAGCTGTTATTGCTCCCTCGGATCTACACACACGCACTAAATTTAATAATGCTTTGAACTCAAAACTATGGGATGCGCTGCTTGAGGGTCATGTCAATGAGTTGGCTCCAGCACTTCTGGCATCTAAATTTGGATTTCTGGATGAATTCGTGAATGAATTAGACCCCGGGGAAATGGCAGAATTTTACTATCATACATATAATATCATGGGTGATCCCAGTTTACCCATTTGGCTTTTGACACCACAGGTTATAGATGTTGAGGTAGCGGATTTTGCTAGTGTGAATTGGGATGATGGTTTGATAACCCTGAACAGACCCGACATCCAGGAGGGTGTTTTCGCCTTAAGACAGAACGATGCCATTATTGGCTCAGGTCGCTGGACCGATGGACTCATTCGTATCTATCGCTTTGACGGCAGCTCCTTTTATGATGCAGACCATCCAGATGTTCCATTGGAGATCACTTTGAATAGTGGTGGCTATTTGCCACTTACACTGGAAATAAATCCTGGTGACGGTGATGGAATTGCTTTTGCAGGAATGTCTGAAGATTTTCACGTTGGTCTCACAACCTGGAGTCCTCGATTGTTAAATTATGGGGCTTCAACCGTGAATGTCCCTGTTACAGTTAGTTCGCCAGATGGATCCTATAATATATATGCCTCTGAATGGACCCTGCCACCCGGTGAATCGGTCTTAATCGGTTTCCTTGAAGCACCCATTTTTCAGCTTGCGGATCGGGAAATGTTGCTAAACTTTGATTTTAATACGCATAACCTGGATGTCGCTATTCCCATCAGAACTATTTCCCCTGAGCTGGGGATTGAGTTTACTGGAACAGTGCGACCCCTTCCAGAAGCCCCTTTTGCTCTCACTCTAAATGGCAAGTTTTCCGGTATGGATGCAAGTGGAGCAACCATTCACGTTGATTTGACCAGCGCCGCTGAATATGCAAGCCTTTTGGACATCTCGGGAACTGCAACTCTGGATGCAGATGGGTTTCTGGATTTTTCTGATGATTCTTTCTCTGGTGAGTTGTATCAGGTTGCACACGGAAGTCGTCTCCCACTCAGATTCGAATTCCGCCTGGAAGATCAAGCAGATCCATTTTATGTTAAAAATTTTATGGCTATTGTGGGAGTGGTTAACAGCACTGATCCCACACCTCCTAGATTAGATGATGGATATTGGGCATATGACGATACTGATGCAGGTTACCCTGAAGTTCCCACCTATAGTTGGAATGATCTGTCAACAGAAGCGAGTGCTCAGCATATCATTCTCAGCGATGATGATCATGAGATTGTAACCCTGCCATTTACATTTAAATATTACAATGTGGATTATGACGAACTCACCATCAATTCCAATGGCTGGGCCTCTTTTGGAGCTGACTATATCAATTATTTTAGAAATTGGTCAATTCCCATGCCCCTCGGTGCAGATGCCATGCTGGCACCTTTTTGGGACGATCTGGATAATGATACGCTGGTAGGTGGCCAGGAAGTAGCGCGACCAATCGATGTATACACCTTCCACGACCAGGTCAATCAGCGTTATGTAATAGAGTGGCACGAAGTCTGGAACGGTTTTGGAGATCGTAGTTTTCTGGAGACTTTTCAAGTCATTCTCTATGATCCGACAGACCTGGCAGCTGACGATGGGAATGGTATCATCGAGTTCCAATATTTCGAGGTTAATGATGTGGACCAGATAAATAACTACAGCACTGTGGGTATCGAATCCCCGGATCAGAATTCAGGACAAATGTATGTTTATGCCAGGAATTATGCCCCAGGTGCAGCTGAATTGCTTCCTGGTCGAATCATACGATTTACAACCAACCCACCAGAGTTCTATGTCATGGATGTTGATGATGGATTACAGCATCCAAGCACATTCGAGGTAGGACCTGCATATCCGAATCCATTTAATGGGGCGACGACAATTCCTTACACCTTAATACAACCTGCTGATGTAAGCCTGGAAGTATATGATCTTTTAGGTCGTAAGATTCTTACTGAATATTGTCCATTCAGATCGGCAGGTTCTCATAGTTTTAGACTCGATACCCAGGCGCTTTCATCCGCTGTTTATTTGGTTCGAATCAGCAGTCGTGGTGAGCATCATATTCAAAAGCTGACGCTTCTGAAATAAGCCTCAAATTCTAATTAAATATTTAGTGCCCTAAATTGGCACCCTCCCATCAGGGAGGGTGTTTTTTTTTAACCTGCAAAATCCCTCAATTAATCTCAGGCCAAATCTTCAATGATTTATTGGAAAGCGAAAAGCTGAAAGCTCGATTGAACCAAACCAAAACATTAGGATCCAAACTTAAGCAGAGTAGGGGCTGGGGGAGCAAAGCTAAGGCTCTCAGAATGCTGTCAGGATTCCAAATCAGCCTAAGGAATTGCGCATGAGATATCCTGTTTTTTCAGCTTAGCTTAATAGTGGTGGGAACTTATAGTAGAATATGGCTTTAGGAGTGGCGCCAGCGATTTATAGAATTGTTAGATTGCTTACATTCCGCCCCCTGATCACATAGACTATATTCTCCGAATTGGGGAAACTATAGAAAGGTAAATTATGTACAAAAAATTCTTGAGTATTCTAATCCTAATCACTGTTGCGGGGGCTCTGTTTGCTGCCAACAATCCTAAAGCGAATCAGAGTCACCTTTTGCTCAAATCTTTTGATGAAAATCATTCCCTTTTGGAGACTATTACTCCAGATTTTACCCTTGGACAGGTCACCTATGCAAGTGGTGAATTTGACCATCTAATTACCGATCTAGAAGGTCAAATCCGTCTCTCAGGCGCTCCTGACCTCCCTTCCACCTCCACCACTCTTGCTGTACCGGCAACAGGTGATCTTTATGCTGACTATACCTATACCAGCATGACACTTGAGACAGATGTGGATCTGGCGCCCTTTCAACCAGTACAGTTGGAAACTCAAGCCACTGGTCCTGGATTTCAAAGAGATAGCGAAGTTTATGGACGTGATGCCTGGTTCCCTGAATCTCCTGTTATCGTACATGATCGCGTTACTATGCGTGATCTAACCCTGGCCACCGTTGAAGTAATCCCTTTCCAGTATAATCCAGTGCGCAAGGAACTCCGAGTTTATGAAGGTTTAGAAGTTAACCTGACTCACTCCGAGCCGCTCTTGCCACCTGAACAACCAATTTCAAGATTTTTTGAACCGCTCTACCAGAGCCTGGTGCCTAATTCGACGCTGGTACTGGAACCCATCTATCAAACACCATCCATCCTTTTTATACATCCCAATAATTCAACCGTACAACTTATCCTTCAAAACCTGGTTAACTGGAGACACGAAAAAGGTTTTGAAGTTCATACCGTAAGTACAGCCATAACCGGAGGATCCAACTCCGCTATCAAAAGCTATATCCAAACTGCTTATGATACCTGGGAAAATCCGCCGGAATTTGTTGTTCTGGTTGGTGACGCCGGTGGCTCATTCAATATTCCCACATGGACCGAAGGTTGGTCTGGTTATGGTGGTGTCGGAGATCATCCCTATGTTCATCTAGCAGGTGGGGATTATGTTTCTGATGCCTTTATCGGGCGCCTACCATTTGGCTCTACCTCACAATTATCAAATATTGTCGCAAAGATACTGAATTATGAGAAGAATCCCAGTATGGCTGATCCAACCTGGTTTACTCGAGCACTGCTCGTCGGGGATCAAAGTAGTTCAGGTCTTTCCACCATTATGATCAATCGTAACATCAATGAATACACAGAACATAATGGTTTTCAGGACAATTTTCAAGTTTATGGCGGATCATTTGTATCTCAGATCGCCAATGGGATTAATGCCGGTGTGTCATACTTTAACTATCGTGGTTACATAGGTATGAGCGGCTGGGGAAATAGTAATACCAGTAATCTTACAAATGGTGCAGAGCTACCCTTTGTTACCATCCTAACCTGTGGTACAGGTGACTTTGCTGGAGCTTCCCGATCAGAAGAATTTCTCAAAGTTGGAACCACAGCAAATCCCAAGGGCGGAATCGGGGCAGTTGGAACCGCTACTTCAGGTACACACACCCTCTACAACAACTGTGTTGCCGTAGGGATCTACCATGGTATCTTTAGTGATCAGCTCTATTATGCAGGTGCTGCCGTGGAGCGTGGCCGCCTGAGTCTCAACCAAACCTATCCCTTTAACCCTGGCAATTATGTACAGATCTTCAGCCATTGGAACAATCTCATGGGTGATCCAGCAACAGAACTTTGGACGGGTGTTCCCCAAATGCTAACAGTCGGTGCACCGACTGAGATTCCCTTGGATGCTCAATATATGAACATTCAGGTCTCTGACATCATGGTTATGGGTGTTGAAAACGCCTGGGTTACAGTCACCGGTACCGATGTCTTTGAAACAGGATATTCTGATGAGGATGGCATGGTTTCACTGCATCTACCTGCTGGATTACCGGCAAGTCTTACCTTGACTGTTTCCAAACATAACTACCAGCCAGTGCAATCCACCATCGTTGTCGATAACGCTAATTTTGCTGTTCGTATTGATGAGAGCTCCCTGATTGAATCAAGTGGAAATGGTGATGATTTAGTGAACCCTGGCGAAACAGCCCTCCTGGTATGGTCGTTTTCAAATCATTCAGATGCTCCAGTCAGCAATGTGACCGTTGATGTTAGCGGTGAATTTGGTTCTAATATCAATCTTTTTTATGAAACCCTTGCCGTCGGTGAATCCATCACTCTCAATGGTCAGTCTTTTAATGTTCCCTTCGATTTTCCGGGAATCGGTGTTTTTGATATCACCATTGAAATTGACGTTGATGGCATGAGCTACCAGGATCATCGTCGTTTTGAGGTGTTTGCTCCTTACCTGCATATCGATGTTGTTGGTGAGACGGGAGCACCTCCTTACTCCTTCGATCCAGGTGAAATCTCAGACTTGGTCCTGTATTGTGAAAATGTGGGAAATGCCGGCAGCTCAAACCTGAACGCAGTTCTAAGATGCTCCGATCCCAATATAACAATCGAAGATTCTTTGGCTGTTTTTAGTGATGCTGCACCCGGTGGGTCGAGTGATAACTCAGCCTCAAGTTTTCTCATAAATATCAACACTCAGCTTACAGTGGGAATCCAGATTCCATTTCAGGTAGAATTCACAGATGATAATGGCTTTATCGAGAGTAAATCTATTCTACTGCCTATCGGAACACCCGATATGGGTGATCCTACGGGTCCCGATGCAGGTGGATATTTCCTTTATAGCGATCAGGATCTGGCCTATGCCTTAGCACCTGAGTATGATTGGATTGAAATCGTTCCCTCTCTGGGAGGCAGCGGCTCCGTAGTATCAATAAATGATAATGGCGCCAATCAGGAAGACATCGAAACTGTCAATCTACCATTTGACTTTGGTTTCTATGGCATAGACTATGATCAAGTTTCAATTTGTTCCAATGGTTATCTCGCCCTTGGTCCCAGTGAAAGCGCTCTTTTCCGTAACTATCCCATTCCTGGTCCATTGGGTCCCAATCCTATGATTGCACCCTTCTGGGATGATCTGGTGATGGGTAGTGGTGATATTTACACCTATTTCAACTCAGCAATGCATTTCTTTGTGATCGAATATCATGATATGCGGGGTGCTTATAGCAACTCTATCCAAAAATTTGAGGTCATCCTGTATGATCCAGATTATTGGGGAAGCGAAGATGGCAATGGCGATGTCAAGATCCAATACCAGACTTACAACAACGACAACAGTGTCGGAGTCGGATGGGCATCTCATGGCCAATATTCCACAACGGGCATTGAGGACCATACAGGACAGGTCGGTATCCAATACACCTTCAATAACGGCTGGGCGGAAACCGCCCATGTTTTGACCGACGAATCGGCTCTATTTTTCACAACGCGCACTGATGCCATATTGCCCTGCCCGGGTTGGGCTCGTGGTGACATCAATCATGATGGTTCCCGGAATGTGCAGGACCTGATTATTATGGTGAATGCGCTGCTTGGTGAAATCACAATTGGCGAGTGTCAGTTTTGGGCTGCAAACATGAATATGGATGATGAACTGGATATTGGTGATATTGTGCTTCTGGTAGATGAGATTTTGGGAGACGCCCTGGCTCGTCCCAGCTCGCCTGAGCAAGGACAGGCTAATTTTGTCATTGATGGAAATAGTCTAATCCTCAGGTCATCGAAACCCGCTGAAGCATTTTCCTTCACAATCCACTCCGCATCTCGTCCAAGCTTACTAAATCATGATGGCCTCACGATGATTACCCGAGATACTGGGAGTGAATACAAGGTTTTGGGGTATTGGACCAGCGAAGGGTCACGGGACGTTGAGCTGTTAAGATTTCCTAATTCTGAGTTTGACGTGGTTTATCCAGAAGCGGCAGATGCGGCTGGCGTTCTAATGAAAACCGGGGTGGTTGAGATACCTGAAATATTTACAGTAAATTCAGTCTATCCCAATCCCTTTAACCCCACTGTTAATATAAGCTTCAGTCTGCTCCAGGCAGATGAGATCTCAATTCGGATCTACAACGCGCTGGGTCAGGAAGTAAGCTCGACTCGTAATCAATTGCAGGCTGGAGGAAACATCTTTACCTGGAACGGTCTGGATCAGAATGATCTCCAGGTAAGTTCCGGTATTTATTTTGCCAGAATTTCAGCCTCGGGCATTGATCAGATGATTAAGCTGACCCTGCTTCGCTAGTCGACAGTTCAGTATTAAAGATAGGAAGCAAGCTATGAACAAAAACCTGTTACTCGTAGAAGATGATGCTGAAATCATCAGCCTTTTAAAAGAAGGTTTGAGATACGAGGGTTTTGAACTGACCATATCCCGTAATGGCGACAGCGGTTTTGAGAAAGCCCGCCAGGGAGATTTTGGGCTAATCCTCATGGATTGGATGCTTCCCGAAATGTCTGGAATTGATGTCGTGCGGGCACTCCACGCTGACAATATCCATACGCCGGTGATCATGCTGACTGCCAGACATGAAGAATTAGATAAAGTTGAAGCCCTGGAAGCTGGATGTGATGATTATATCACCAAACCCTTCAGCATTAAGGAGCTGGTTGCTCGTATTAATGCTGTTATGCGTAGAGCGGCCTCGAATATTCAGGAGGAAGGCAGCCCTATTCGCAGAATCAGCAAAGGTGAACTGGATATTGATCTGGAGAAACGATCAGTTATTATTCGGGGAGCGGAAGTCCAACTCACCGCAACCGAATTCAACCTACTCACCCTTTTGATTCGGCAACCCGGCCGTGTTTACAGTAGGAAACAACTTCTGGATATTGTCTGGGATTACTCATTTGAGGGTTATGAGAATACGGTAAATACCCATGTAAATCGCCTACGTTCCAAGATCGAAAAGAACCCCAATAAACCTGAGTACGTTCTCACCGTCTGGGGAGTTGGCTATAAATTCTCTGATGAATTAGGGGTGTAAATCTATATTCATGGTTGAAATCCGCCAGATACCACTTTACCAGACCTTGACTTTCAAGGTTTCCATCGCATTGATATTGTGCTTTATTATTAATGGGGTGCTCCTGGTTTTATGGGATCAGGCCGATCTGCTAACTGACATGGAAACAGACATCCAGACAACCTACCGCCATACAGCTACGGAAATCAGCGAGGAACTGGAAAATATGAAGACCGACACCCAAAACATGTCGGTCTTTTTTGATTCCCTGGCGACGTATTACCCTGGCATGGAACTGTTTTTGGTATCAGCTGACGGGAAGATAATGGAACATGGAAGTTATGTGCCATCAACCCTTATCAAGACAACTGTATCAATAGATATCCTGGAATCGTTCATCAAGGCAGATATCAACGATTATCCCATTGAAATACCGATACCCACTTCAAGTGATCTTGATTTTGTATTCTCCGCAGCACCTTTGGGTCCTGCAGATGATCCTGATGCTTATGTTTTGGTCACTTTGTTGGAAGGTGGGGAAGATGAACCTTTGAGCTGGTGGGAAGAATACGGTGCTCTCCTTACCCGGACCGTCCTACTGAGTCTTCTGATTGCCGGGTTAACCGGTATCCTATTCTGGTATTTTCTTACCCGTCGAATTGATCGCGTTGCACATGCTGTCCAAAGCTACCGAGCTGGGAATAACGGATTTGCCCTTGAGGATAAAGCAAGGGATGAGATTGGCCATGTCGCCATGCATGTAGGTGATATGATGCAGCGTATCGATGTCATGTTTGAAGAATTGGGCCGCAAAGAAAAGCTGCGTACAGAACTACTGGCATCTGTAAGCCATGAACTGCAGACCCCCCTGACTGTTATGCAGGGTAACATAGAAACATTGGTGGAACATCGTAATAAAATGAGTGAGGAAGATCGAAACCAGAAATTGGGAGTGGTCTACAGCCAGGTACAACACATGAGCGCCCTTATTGATGATATGTTTGATGTGGCTGTTCTAGAAACAGGTCAAATGAAGATCAACCCTGAACCTTTTCCAATTGTGGAATTGATAGAAGATGTCCTACAGAGTTATGCACTCATCATTGATCAATCACATCTTACCATCGAAAGAAACTTTGCTGAGAGCATTCAGACTGTTCAGGCAGACCCGCTGAGAATTCGTCAGGTCATCCGGAATTTATTAAGCAACGCCATCAAATTTTCACAACCTGGCGGCAAGATTAAAATCTCCACTGAAGTAAAGCAGAATGAAGTTCTCAACTTTCGGATTGAGGATACAGGAATTGGTATTGCTGAAGAAGATCTGAAAAACATTTTCCAGAGCTTTTATCGATCCAACCAGCAGATGAATAGAACAGTGCAGGGAACTGGTTTGGGTTTGCATATCTGCCAGCAATTACTAAAACTACATGAATCAAACCTGGAAGTTAAGAGTCGCTTAAATGTTGGTAGCACATTCTCCTTCGATCTCAATTTATACAAAGAAGTCGTATCGATCTAAACAGTTTTCTCGACACTCCAGCATCATTAAATAAAGGATAGCTTTTATGACTGCAGAAGTCACCACAGCAAGTGGTTTGAAATATGTTGATCTGGAACTTGGCACTGGAAAATCGCCTCTCAGCGGTCAGGCTGTGTCAGTTCATTACACCGGAACCCTGGAGGATGGTAAAAAATTCGACAGCTCTCATGACCGCAACAAACCCTTTAGTTTTGCTGTAGGTATCGGTCAGGTTATTCAGGGTTGGGATGAAGGTGTAATTTCTATGAAAGTCGGGGGTAAACGACGCCTGGTTATTCCTCCCGATTTAGGCTATGGGGCACGGGGAGCAGGCGGGGTTATTCCACCAAATGCTACTCTAATCTTTGAAGTGGAATTACTTGATATCCGTTAAGAATTAACATTCAATGACACTGGCTGAATTAAAAAGTATCCTGGATCAATATCCTCTGACTTTACTCTATTTGTCAACCCCCAGCTGTAATGTATGCAAAGTATTACGACCACAGGTGGAAGCCCACCTGACCAATGCGCCTCTCTGGAATTTCCAATACATTAATACTGAGGATTCAATGGAGATCGCTGGTCAACACCTTGTTTTTGCTGTACCAACGCTATTATTATTTTTGGAAGGGCGGGAAGTAGCGCGTCTCAGTCGTCACTTTGGGATGCATGAGCTTGAGACCCAGATCCAGCACGTCACCCAAATCTTCAATCAAGCTTGAATGAAGCCTAAAGTTTCTTGAGAGCGCATTATTTATAAGTAGAGATAAAGCTTACTTCAGAGAATCAGGCTCAGGTCCTGCCGGTGTTTGACTCGTTTGATTCTTAATCGCTTCAATTTCTTCATAGCTGAATGTTTTTCCCCGACCAACACCCTCACATTCGTCAATAATCATTTTCCAGCGGTACTGTGACTTTAAATTAGCTTTCCAGAATGGATATGTGCGGCATTGGGTGGGTCGAGCTGCATAGATAGTACAGCCCTTTTCACCATAAAAAATGCAGTTGTCACCCTTGTTTTTAAAAATGTATTCCCCCTTGTGCAATGCCATATAGGTTTCAGAGAATACAGTGACACTTAAGTCGAGATGGCGGGCGGCAAAACCGACATCTTCCAGTGAGAGATAGACAAATCCACCTCCCAGCTTACAACAGGCACCACATCCAGTGCATTCAAACTGCAAGCCGTCAGCATAAAAGCGTTGTTTACTTAAATCTTTAGCCACGCCTAGAAGAGACTCTTCACCAGTCCGCCATCTACAACGATGGATTGACCGGTAACATAGCTGGAGCGGGTTGATGCCAGAAAGGCGATGACTGCCGCCAGCTCCTCCGGCTGCCCCAGTCGTTTCATGGGGATATCCTTGGCAATGAGAGCTGGATCAGCCAGATCGGAATGCAATTCCTTTACCCGTTCAGTATCATGAATTCCAGGGAGCACCATATTCACGGTGATACCCATTTCGGCGACCTGAGCCGACAAAGTCTTGGCAAAACCGGTTAGCCCTGCTCGTGCTGTATTGGAAAGAATCAGAGATTCGATAGGCTGCTTTACAGAAACTGATGTGATGAAAACGATACGACCCCAGCCCTGCTCCTGCATTCCAGGCAAAACCTCCAAAGCTGAATCCTTCATAGCAATCAGATTATTTTGTAAAGCACTATTCCAGTGAGTTTCGTCAAGTGTATCGAAATAACCTGAAATGGGTCCTCCATTATTTGCCACGAGAATCTCCACCGGTCCCCATACTGAATTAATTATTTCCAACATCCGGGTCCGGGCAGTGGCATCAGCCAGATCACACACAAAGGGAGTGACCGAAGCCTTTGTTTCTGATTTTATCAGATTAGCTGCTCTATAAATTCTTTTCTCGTTCCGGGAGCAGATCGCCACACGACACCCTTCTCGAGCCAACTCGAGTGCGGCAGCATATCCTAAACCAGATGATGCTCCCTGAACCAGGGCCACTTTATTTTCTATTCCAAAATCCATACTTTCCTCCTCCATGAAAATAACCCGTTTCCAGGGACATCCAACCCTGTGGAAAAGGAGGCTGGACCACTATACTGTTTTGATTGGTTTCCCAGATCCAAGTTTAATGGGACACCCCATGGAACAATTGTTGCCCTAATCCTGTTCACATCGCTAATACCTCGTCTATATTAGGCGGTTCAAAAATGAATAAAGGAAGCTTAAAATAAATGAATCTCTATCAACTTCTCCTGGCTGTTCCCGCAATCCTGATTGCCCTGACATTTCATGAATTTGCCCATGCATATGTCGCCTTCCGTTTAGGGGATCCAACTGCCAAAAATATGGGACGTTTAACCTTGAATCCCCTGGCTCATCTAGATCCCATGGGGACCATAATGATCTTTTTAATCCACTTTGGTTGGGCAAAGCCCGTTCCCGTCGATCCCAGATATCTGGGGAATCCTAGACGGGATATGATGTGGATTTCGGCCGCAGGACCCCTGATGAATATGGGCCTGGCACTCGTTTCCGGAATTCTCATCAGGATTATCATCGCTTCAGGTTTGGGCAATACCCACGCTGGAGGATCAGCCCAAATTTTATTTCAGATGCTGTATTTCTCGCTCTATATCAACCTGGCATTGGCTTTCTTTAATTTACTGCCCATCCCACCCCTGGATGGTTCCAAGATTATGGCCGGCTTATTACCCCATCGCTATGCCAATACCCTGTATTTGATAGAAACCAGAGGTCCTATGATTCTGTTCGGGATTATCATGTTTGGCTGGGTTACAGGTTTTCATGTACTCGGTGTCGTCATTGGTCCATTTATTAACTTTTTCTCAGGTTTATTTGCAGGGATCTAATGCCTGAATTAAAATTTTCCAAGCACCGTCGCCTCAGACGATTTGAGAGCGTAGATACAAAGAAAAAACGCATTGAGTTTCAGCGTCTCACATCCACAATCCCAAAACGTAGTTTTCTGAGACTCGTGGTCATGGCTGGCATCATTATTTACCTGCTCTATTATTTATCCAAAGTATAAAGGTCGTTCAGATGCAAAAGATTGTAGAATGTGTGCCAAATTTTAGTGAAGGTCGTGATTTAGCCGTTATCGACCAGATCACAACAGCGCTCAAACAGGTTGAAGGAGTAACCCTGTTGGATGTTGATCCAGGTGCAGATACCAATCGCACGGTTGTCACCTTTGTTGCTGATCCTGATTCAGCGGTGGAAGGAGCCTTCCAGGCTATCAAAAGGGCTTCTGAGGTCATTGATATGCGTCAACATTCTGGGGCGCATGCCAGAATGGGAGCCACAGATGTTTGTCCCTTTATTCCTGTCAGCGGTATCAGCATGGAAGAGTGTGCTGAGCTAGCACGTCAACTGGGTAAACGTGTTGGTGAAGAATTGAATATTCCCGTTTACCTCTATGAATATTCAGCAAGTACTCCAGAACGCCAGAATCTTGCAAACATTCGAGCTGGGGAGTACGAAGGTCTGGCTGATAAGCTGAAAGATCCCCAATGGAAACCTGACTTTGGCAAGGCAGAATTCAATGCCAGAGCCGGTGCGACCGTCATGGGGGCACGTAAATTTCTGATAGCCTATAATATCAATCTGAACACGCGAGATGCGAAAAAAGCCACGGATATTGCGTTAGAAATTAGAGAGGGTGGTAGAAATAAACGGGATCCCAAAACCAAAAGATTTATCCGCGATGAAAATGGTGAACCCATTAAACGCCCCGGAACCCTGAAAGCCGTGAAGGCGGTTGGCTGGTATATTAACGAATATAAAATGGCTCAAATCTCCATGAATCTGGTTGATCAAGAGCTGACTCCCATTCATGTTGCCTTCGATGAAGTGGTCAAACAGGCCGATCTGCGGGGGCTGAGAGTGTCGGGAAGTGAGTTGGTGGGCTTAATCCCTCTAAATGCCATGCTGGATGCCGGAAAGTATTTTCTCAAAAAGCAGAACGCCAGCACTGCCGTATCCCAGGCAGAGATCATTCGTATTGCTATCCAGACTCTGGGCTTAAATGAAATCTCGCGGTTTGATCCTCAGGAACGGATCATAGAATACCAATTGGGCTCCAGTACTCAGCAAAAGCTGGTTGATCGGCTGGTAACAAATTTTGTAGATGAACTCGCTTCAGATTCCCCAGCTCCTGGAGGTGGATCAGTATCCGCATTGGGATCTGCCATGGCAGCTGGTCTTGCCAATATGGTAGGTGTATTGACTTTCAACAAAAAAGGCTATCAAGATCATTGGGACGAAATTGAAGAATTAAGCAATGAGGCTCAGGCTTTAAAAGATACCTTTTTATACCTGGTGGATGAGGATACGCGATCTTTTAATCAGGTCATGACAGCAATGCGGCTCCCTAAAAAAAGTACCGAGCAGAAAAGCATTCGCGATCAAGCAGTTCAGGAAGCCACCATCTACTCCGCCAGGATTCCCCTTGAAGTCATGCAGCATTCCCTGAAAACGATGAAGCTGGCAGGACGGATGGCTGAAATTGGCAACCAGAATTCGTTGTCGGATGCAGGAGTTGCTCTGCTCCAGGCTAGAGCAGGGCTGGAAGGTGCTGCAATGAACGTTCTGATCAACATCCCGGGAATAGAGGATAAAGATCTGGTGACAGATTTTGAAACACAGGTGGCTGATCTCAGGGATGAGGCAAAGGTCCTCGCAGAAGAGACCCTTTCAGATATCGATACCAAACTCAAAACTCCAGGCGCATAAAGCTCAATAATTCTATGGCTCGCATCCAAATTCTTCCTGAAAATCTCTGCAATAAAATTGCAGCTGGTGAAGTCGTCCAAAGACCGGCATCCGTAGTCAAAGAGTTGCTTGAGAATAGTATTGATGCAGAAGCGACCATAATTGAAATTAATATAGCTAATGGCGGGCGGGATCTGATCCAGGTTAAGGATGATGGCATCGGTCTGGCAAAAGATGAATTAGAACTGGCACTTCAACGACATGCCACTAGTAAGATTGCTGAAATTGAGGACCTGTTTAAAATCAAAACAATGGGTTTTCGGGGTGAGGCCTTACCCAGTATAGCCTCTGTAGCCATGCTGGAAATGGTATCCAAGGCTCGCGAGGCGGAGAATGCCTGGTCACTGGAGGTTCAAGCCGGACGAGGTGGAGCTCTTAAACCATCAGCCTGGGAATCCGGCACTCGCATCACAGTTAAAAACCTGTTCTTTAATGTGCCGGCTCGATTAAAATTTCTCAAAGCCAAACGGACTGAGCTCAACCACATTATCGAGAGAGTGAAACCACTGGCTCTGATCCATCCCCAGATCGCCTTTAAGTTGGTGTCTGATGAAAAAGTTATATTTGATCTCAGAAAATCAACACGTGAAGAGCGAATCTCGTCAATATTTGGCAGCGGATATAAAGGCAAAATCATAGAGGTGGAAGATGCTCGGGGTAATATTAAGGTATCCGGATTTATCGGGAACCTGGACCTGGTCCGCGTCGCCAGAGGGGAGCAATATCTTTCCATCAACCAGCGCCCAATCTCCGATCGGCTGATAAACAATGCGGTGTACCAGGCTTATAAATCACTCATACAGCGCGGTGAATTTCCCTTTTACATGTTGGATATCTCGGTTCCGCTAAATGAGGTTGATGTAAATGTTCATCCCACAAAAACTGAGGTAAAATTTAATGATGAATGGCGGGTTTATCATGTGGTTAAAGAAACCGTGGAAAATGGGTTACGTCAAACCTTGAAAATGATGCCAGGCTTCCGGGATCGACCAGGACCACCTCAAATGTTTGCGCCAGATGGTACCGGGGCTCCCCAAACCAGCTTTAGTATACCCTCCGCTGGTAGGTATGATACACCGCTTCAGATGCGTACCAACGAGGAAAGCGAAATCCTTCAAAAGGCTCGACAATTCAGCCAGGTTTTGGATCAGGCATCAGCCGAAGGCAAACCTCATCGAGCAGCTGGAGGCTTCATCTGGCAGGTTCACAACAAATATATCCTCAGTCAGATAAATAATGGTATAGCAATCATTGACCAACACGTTGCCCATGAACGAGTCCTCTATGAAGAGGCTCTCAAGGATATGAATGAGAGTAAGGGGAGTCCACAGCAGTTACTGTTTCCAGAGACAAAAGAGTTTTCGGCTGATGATTATAATATCCTGGTTGATATTATTCCAGCGTTGAACAACCTGGGGTTCCGACTGCGAGAGTTTGGTCCGCGAACCATCTTTGTGGAGGCTGTTCCCACCGGGATGCGGGGTGGCAATGAGGGCAGTATCCTCAAAGAGATCATCGATCATTATCGGGAGAACCGTGTTTTTGATTATTCTCCTGCTAAGCGCCTGGCGGCATCATACTCGTGTAAAGCAGCCGTAAAAGCTGGTGATCCGCTTATTGAGGAAGAAATGCGGGTGTTAGTAGATCGGCTATTTGCCACTGAGAATCCCTTTTATTGCCCCCACGGTCGTCCAATTATCATTAACCTCAGTATTGACGAACTTGACAAACGCTTCGAACGGCATTAGAAACTCTTTTTGGGGCATAAGCCGGCGATCATGAAGCCCATTAAAATCCACAATCAACTTCTCGACCATCCCGACACGGATTATCTCATCCTGGCTGGTCCAACGGCTGTTGGAAAAACTGAGATGGTCATTTCACTCAGTAAGCAATATGATATTGAAGTGATCAGCGCTGATTCCCGACAGATTTATAAGGACATGAATATCGGTACGGCCACTCCTGAACCCAAATTTGTTGCTAGCTTGCCCCACCATTTGCTAAATGAATTGCATCCCGATGTGGTTTGGAATGCCGCAGATTTTTACCAGAGAGCACGAGAATTGATTCTGGATGTTATGGACAGGGGTAATCTGCCCGTAGTGGTTGGGGGGGCCGGTTTGTATTTGGACGCCCTGCGCTATGGTCTATTTGATGATCAATATAAAGATCCTGGTATTCGTCAAAAATACCAGGAAAAAGTTGATGGGGGTGAAGCTGAGCGGCTTTGGGAGAAATTGAAGAAACTTGATCCAGAGTATGCAGAAACCTTCCACCACAATAATCATAAGAAATTGATGCGTGCTTTCGAGATCTATGAATCCACTGGCATGGTACCCTCAAAGGTCTTTTCGGACAACGTTGACCCGTTTACCCAAAAGGAATTGTTTGTTGTGCTGGGCCGGAATCGGCAAGAATTATATGAACGTATCAACCTGCGTGTATTGACTATGCTGGATGCCGGGCTTCTCGATGAATGCAAAAAACTTTTGACTCTTGGCTATTCCCCTGAATTGTACCCCATGCGTACTATTGGTTATAAAGAAGCTTATGCCTTTCTGAGAGGTGAGCTAAGCGAGGTGGAAATGATCGAATTTATCCAGAAGAATACACGGAACTTTGCCAAACGTCAACTTACCTGGTTCCGCAATCATCCCTTTGATCACTGGATCGATCTGGGCTCATGATTCCAATATCTTACTAGAGCCACCAAGAATAAAAAAGCCTCGGATTTCCGAGGCTTTTTATTATGCAATTATCACATGTTTCTTAGCACTTTGAATACCCGCAATTATGACACAGAAGACAACCCCCTTCATGAGAGATTGAGGAACTGCATTCAGGGCAGATCGTCATTGCCTTTGAGGTCGCAGGCTCAACCATGTTAAAGGCGCCGCCCCCTGTCTCATCGGGCTCTTGCTGGCGGAGCAGTGCAGCTCCCTTTTCTCTGGGTGCAGTCAAATTGAATTCTTCAAGATGATGCTCCAAAGCTTTGCCAATAGCATCTGGAGTTGAGAGGATCAGTTGACCATTTTCCCATACCGGGTTTGGACCGCTAATTCCCTTGAGCTGTTTAATAATTTCGCCAGCATCCATTCCACTTCTCAATGAAAGTGAAATCAAACGGCTGATTGCCTCAGCCTGAGCTGCAGCGTTTCCACCCGCTTTCCCAATTGTAGTAAAGATTTCACAAAGACCATTTTCATCGTGGTTAATGGTGATATACAAGGTTCCCTCACCAGTGCGAATCCGATGTGTAACACCAAAAGTATCTTTAGGTCGCATTCTTGGACGAAGGCTGGGAGGATTAAGAGCAGCTTCATGATCTACCACGGGGGTAACTTCGTTGAGGGCTGCTTTCTCGTCGGCTCGCTCAGTTATGAGGATTCCTTCACGACTGCCCTCTCGGTATACTGTAATACCCTTTAGCCCAGCCTTATATGCTGCCATATAGATATCCGCTACCGTTTCTACTGTTGCATCTTCTGGCAGGTTCACCGTGGAGCTGATTGAGGCATCAATGTAACGTTGGATGGTACCCTGCATCTTGACTCTGAAATAGGGATCAATATCGTGGGCAGTAACGACTGAATCAGGCAGGTTTTTATCATTGCCATATTTTTGCTGAATGGTTGGATGGACTACTTTGAATTCATCAAACTCTTCGCCATAGGCATCATTTTTCTTTACACGACGTTTGTAGCTCACATTGAATATAGGTTCCACACCGGAACTGACCTGGGCGACGATGGCACCAGATCCTGTTGGAGCCACAGTCAGGATGGTAGCATTTCGGATGCCATAAGTTTTTATATCTTCCTGGATATCATCGGACAGACTTTGGATAAATTTACTTTTTTTGTAGCCCTCCCACTGGTACTTGGGGAAGGAGCCCTTCTCTTTTGCCAACTCGATAGAAGTTTTATATGCTGTCCTCGAAAGTGTCTGCATGACCTTTTCTACAGCCTTAAGTGCCTCCTCAGTATCATATTTAATATCCTGAAGCATAAGCATATCAGCTAATCCAAGAATGCCCAGTCCAACCCGTCGATCTGCCAGGGCGTTCTTTTTCTGATCTTCCAGGGCATGACGATCAGCATTATAATCAATCACATTATCTAGATAACGCACACTGAGCCGGACGGTGTCCGTAAATTCATCCCACAGGAAATCACCATCGGAGTTGACAAAGCGAGCCAGATTTATGGCTCCCAGATTACAGGCTCCACCAGCTGGCAAGGGTTGCTCACCGCAGGGATTGGTGCTTACCAGGGGACTGCAATATTCTGCATTATGGTAGTCTACCATGGTGTCCCAAAAGATAATACCAGGTTCCGCACTGGCGTGGGCAGCTCTATTGATTTTGTCCCACAGTTCACGAGCCCGAATTGTTTCGTATACCTGATCATTCCAACGCAGCTCAAAATCGGTATCCAGATCAACCGCTTCCATGAACTCATGGGTGAGCAGCACTGAAATGTTGGAATACTTTACTTTGTTCAGATCACGTTTAATATCAATAAATTCTCCAATATCGGGGTGATCAACTCGCAATGTCTGCATATTGGCACCGCGTCGACCATGTTGAGCTATCGTATTGGTGTTTTCACTAAAAAGATTCATGAATCCCACCGGTCCACAGGATTCACCACCAGTGCCATTGATTTCTGAGCCCTTGGGACGCAGGATGGAAAGGTCATGTCCGCAACCTCC
>JABMPR010000291.1 GCA_013202895.1 bacterium
ATCCTGAAAAGGACATGATCATTTCCCAAAGTGTCTCAATCACATCATCAGCAACCCCATTTTTGCGAGCACCAGTGATAAATTTTTCGCAATAATCTCGCAGTTTGGCTTCCTTGTGTTTTTTTGACATAACCTTTCGTAATTCGTTTCCCTGATCAGCATCAAATCCTGCCAGACGCATGGCGACTCTGGTGACGTCTTCCTGATAAACCATTATGCCATAGGTCTCTTTAAGAGTTTCATCAAGTAAAGGATGAAGCGGATCATACTCACCACCATGAAGTCGTCGAACAAATTCACGGATCCATTTATTGGCGGCAGGCCGGATAATACTTGAAGCAATCACCAAATTTTCATAGTCACCGGTCTGCATCTTGCTGAGCAGCTGTCGGGTAGCTGGAGACTCTACATAGAAGCATCCCATGGTTCTGGCGGTTCGGATAAGCTCTTGTGTCCGCAGATCATTGAGGGGGTTCAATTTCCAATATGGGATATCCACCCCATAGTGTTCGTGGATATCAGCAAGAATATCACGGATGACAGCCAGAGAGCGATTCCCCAGCAGGTCAATCTTCACCAACCCAAAATCTTCTGCCTGATCCTTCTCCCATTGAATGATCTGAACACCTTTGGGAGCCCGTTGCACCGGCACATAGCTGGTAATTTCATTGGGTGTCAGCACCACCCCTCCTGGATGAACGCTCAGATAGTGTGGAAACCCAGCCAGATAGAAACCGTTTCTGATGATCTCCTGCCACGGGTCCTGAAGATCCAGATCACTGAGAAGCGGATTTGATGCCAGTTCCTTGAAAGGATCACTTACATACCAGAGGTGAGAAAGCCGTTTGGTCACAATGCCAATCTCGCTCTCTGTCAGTCCATAGACCTTGGCAACCTCGCGGATAGCCGCCCGCGCTTTGAAAGTCACATGGTTACAGATCATAGCTGAATGTGAGTCACCATAGGTTTTAAAAGTGTACTCCAACACCTCATCGCGGGTGTCCCAGGGGAAATCTACATCGATATCCGGAAGATCTTTACGTCCTGGCGACAGAAACCGCTCAAAGAAGAGATTGTGCTGTATGGGATCTACATGGGTGATCTTTAAGGCATATGCGACAATACTTGCGGCAGCACTCCCCCGTCCACATGTAATGGGTGATTGCTGGACAATATCCTGGACCGTGAGGAAGTAGTTGGAGAACTTTTTCTCTTTGACTGTTTTTAATTCGTGTTCAATACGATCTCGAATGCGATCCGTGATGGTGCCATAACGTTCTTTGGCTCCCAGATATACGTGATTCTTGAGCTCTTGAAAGTCACGAGTATCATCAGATTCCGGGAAAATAAAATTGCCGAGATTTGGTCTCCACTGGCATTTGGCTGCCACCTCAAGGGTGCGTTCCATAGCATCTTCGGCAAAGGGAAGCACATCCAGGGTTTCCTCGCGGCTGTGGAGATAGTTATTCAGGGGAATCAATTCATCTTCAGGCAGGCGAGATAATTTTGTATTCAGATCAATAGCACGCATAATGCGATGCAGCTGATGGCCACGGGCAGACCCCATGTACGCAGGAATATTTGCGACGGTTGGCAGTCCTGCCTCCTTCGCCCAGCGATACAGGCTGTAGCTGCCCGGTTCCAGCGAGACATAGCTATCCTCAGAGCGGTAGTTTTGTAGTAGATCACGGTCCGGGGTGATCATCACCAGTCCTTCGAGACGACCGGTCAATGCGTTGATGAGATTGAAATTTTCCTCTGCATGTCTCTGGGTAATAAGACGGCTTAGGTTGGAATACCCCACATTGTTTTTGACCAGTAGAACAGCTTTTCGCTTATGGGTATCATCCAGGGTAGCTCCAATGATCATATCCAATCCCCGCTCTACAGCTTTCTGATAGAGATAGACCATACCATACAAATTATTGGTATCAGCAATAGCAAATTGTTTGTATCCCTTTTGCAGCAGGAAATCACACAAATGCTTGGGCGACAATGTGCCGCGGAGCAGAGAATAGTGACTATGAACTTCCAGAGGTAACATATCTATAGAGTTAGGAGTTGGGACAGACCAGAATTGATCTCTGGTAGGCGATTAGTTTGGGACGCAGTGTATCATATCCACGTTCAAAGCGTTTCAGTTCTGTTCCGGGTAAAAACTGCAGCTCCTGTGCAACGAGGAACTGAGCATAAATCTCATTCAATGCCCCCAGGGCTATATCAATGGAATACTGACGATCTTTCAGGGTACAATGGGATGCCCCGTCTGCAATACGGGATGGAATACCAATGGCTGCGCGTCGTATTTGGGATATGATCCCAAACTTTTCCTCATCGGGAAATTTTGCAGTTACATCATAGATATACTTCACCATGAGGATTGCACTCTGAAATACATCCAATTCTTTAAAAGATGCCATGCTTATCCCTCATCTCAACACCTAGTTCCCGACACCCAGCACGACGGGGTGTGTCAGGCCAAACCTTGCCACATCGTATCCATGTCTCCCCCGTAGTTTGTCCAGAGCCTGATGCAGAGCACCATGTTTGGCAGCATCGGGGTCAATGACCTGGGAAAAGAGACTGATTTGCTGAGCAGATTGGATGAGTTTTTCGTATCCGATGGAAAGATATCGAACCCGGGTACGTCGCTCGAAGAGTTGTTCGAAGATTTTCCGGGTCTGGTAATACATAAGGTATTCTTTATGAGTTGGCTCTGGCAGACGAATGGTTCGAGTAGCCACCTTGCTATCTGAATAGCGGCAAAAGATACGGATGCTGTTGCTCTTCTTGTTCTGTTGGCGTAGACGGGCACAACCACTCTCAATCAGATAATAGACCACTCCCATGATCAAATGATCATCGTTGGTGTCTTCATTGAAGGTATATTCCTCTTTGATCTCAGAGCGCCGTTCAGGGGGCAATACAGGGCTGTCATCAATACCCAGGGCCTTCTGATGTAAGGTTAAGGCACTTTTGCCAATAACCAGAATGAGCTTATTGATTGGAACAGCTGCCAGCATACCAACCGTTTGAAGATTTAACTCTTCCAGAAGTACTCGATCCGTGGTATGACCAATTCCCGGAAGCATTTTGAGTTCCAGGGGCTCTAGAAAAGTGCTTTCACTGCCCGGTAATACATCAAATAGCTCTGCATATTGACGGATATAGCGGGCTGCCACTGAGGAAACCAGTTTGTTGACTGAGATGCCGATGCTGGAGGTCAAACGAAAGGATTCGCGAATATCCTTGTGAATGCGATAAGCGCTATCTTTGACGCGTCCCAACAGGCGTGTCGTGCCGGTCATATCAATGGCTACCTGACCATAACGCAGCGGCTCTACATAAGGTGAGTATTGGGATACCTGGGTAATGATGGCATTCATAGCCCGCTGATACAGTTCCGGATTGGAGTCCACCACGATGAGACGGTGCTCCAGCTTGAGAGCCTGTTTGAGAAGCATACCATTGTGTATGCCTTCATGACCGGCTTCACGAGAGGCAGAAAGCACTATGGCTCGTCCGCCTGACCCGGAAGATACCGCCACAGGTCGATCGCGATAGCTGCTGTGAACAGCCTGCTCCACTGTAGCTGGAAAAGATGGAACTTCAATATGGAGTACGTCTTTCATAAAAAATCAGGAGTTAGAAGATGAGGGTAGAATGATCTAGCCTGCTAGTCGGCTGGATGACGATGCGTAAGGGATTATAGGTTTTTTTTGATGAGCAGGTCTGATCCCGGGGTCAGATAACACAACAGGCGCCGGTGTCGGGTATGCTCGATGAGATCTAGGCCCCAATATCGTTTTAGTTCTGGCTCCAGGACCGCGGAGAATGGTGGGAATCGGGATATGGGCTGAATGGTAATGCATTTGGATCCTTCATACTTTCGTCAGAGTACTGACATGTTTTCTGGGCTATCACCGCCTGTAGCAGGGTTTAAACCCCTTTTTTCCGGGGCTGTCTTATCCCCACCTTAAAAGGCGGGACAATTGGTATCAAATTCACCTGTTTTTTGAACCATCAATTCCTCCCCACTTCTTCATTCGATATTCCCTGTTCGATATTCTGCATTCATAGCTGTCATGCCTGATATTGCCTTAGTAAACCAACCACGACCCCCTTCAGGGCGAACTCATCCTCTTCAGCAACATGAATAGGCTTATACTGACCAGAACGGTTGCAGGGTCGCAAAGTCACACCACCCGGGTGTAACTCCAGTTTCTTCACTGTAGCTTCACCATTGATGGTCGCAACCACGATTTGGCCATTTTCTGCCTTAGCCTGGGGCTTGACAATAATGACATCTCCATCTTCAATATTGGCATCCATCATAGAATCTCCCCGCACCCTCAACGCAAAATTATTGGTGCCTTTCAGGAGATAGCGCGGTACTTCCACTGGTTCAGGGATTTCAATAGCCTCAATGGGGATACCGGCAGTGACCTGCCCCAGAATGCTAAGGACCACGGTTTCTCCAACCAGACCGGTGAGGCGAATATTTCTGGCAGTGTTGCTTTTATCAAAACTGACATAGCCCTTTTCTCGAAGAATATTCAATTTTTTCTGGATGGAAAAATTGGAACCAAGACCGAAATATTTCCGAATCTCAGAAATTGTTGGTGCCATTTGTCGGGTCTGGATAAACCCTGAGACATACTCGTAAAGTTCGCGTTGCTTTTTTGTCAGCATTGTTTCTCCCCATGAGCTACACCAACACACGAAGTAGCACTTTGTGCTTCATCATATCGTGTAGCAGGTGAAGCATCAGGCTGAACGAATCGACGACTAATAGACCTCCCTGTGCTTTCAGCAGGAACTGTTTCAACAAGATCAAAAATTTCTATCGCATATTGGATCAATCGTTCAGCACTCGCAAATTTTCCATAGCTCTGATACATTTTGCCTCCACTTCTCATTCACTATTTTCCATTCGTTTTAATATAGGTGTACAAAAGGTGTACATCAAGAAAAATAGTATTACTTTGCAAAGTAAGCAGTGTCTTGTCCTGAAATAGGTTGACTATTATTTGGGCGAGATAATAAGCATAAAAGCCTCAAGTAATCACCAGATTATTTGAGGCTTTTTCATTTCGCCATGTTTTTATTTTGACCTTATCCTGAG
>JABMPR010000292.1 GCA_013202895.1 bacterium
CAATCCATCCGCCACGGTCAAAGGATTATCCCAGTATCTCTGGAAACTGGAGCAACCTGCTCATGCAGCGGCAAATGGCTATTTTATGGGTTGCATTAATCGAGTGGGAATCGAGCAGCCCTGGAACATCGGTGAATTTTATGGTACATCCTATTTCGTAGACCCCAGGGGTCAAATGATCGAAATTGGTAGCGAGGATAAGGATGAACTCATTGTAGCCGATTTGGATCTTGAAAAGATTGATGAAGTCAGAGCTGTCTGGCAATTCTTCAGGGATCGTCGCCCTGATGCATATGCTGACCTCACTAAACCATAATAGAGGAGCTGTCAGATATGCGAAGCAATGATGTTAGAAAAAAACATCAGGACTACCTCTTTCCTGCTGTAAAAAATTACTATCGTGAACCTGTGGTGGTTGCCAGGGGTTCCGGATCCCGTGTGGAGGATCTTGAGGGTCGGAGTTATCTTGATTTTTTTGGGGGCATCCTGACCGTATCGGTGGGACATGCCAATGAGGAAGTGAATGATGCGATAATCGCTCAGGTTCAGGACCTAAGTCATGTCTCCACCCTATATCCCACGATTCCAATCGTGGAATTAGCTGAACGTTTAGCACACCTGGCACCTGGTAATCTTGATCGATCATTTTTCACGGCATCGGGAACAGAGGCCGATGAGACCGCGGTAATGATGGCTCAGATTTTCACAGGAAATAATGAACTGATAGCGTTACGTCACGGCTATTCGGGTCGATCACTTTTGGCTCAGTCACTCACCGCCCATTCTTCATGGCGAGCGATGAGTACCCAGGTGGCATTTATTAAACACGCACCAGCACCCTACTGTTATCGATGTCCATTGAAACTAAGTTACCCTGATTGTGGAATAGCCTGTGCCAAAGATGTGGAGGAATTGATCCAGACCACTACGACCGGGCAGATTGCCGGGGTTTTAGTTGAACCGATCTTGGGTGTTGGTGGCTTCATTACACCGCCCCTGGAATATTTTAAAATCTTAGCTGAAATAGTACGCCGCTACGACGGAGTCTTTATATCGGATGAAGTTCAAACTGGTTTTGGGCGCACCGGTAAGACCTGGGGTATTGATCAATATGAAGTAGTACCAGATATTATCACCATGGCAAAGGGCATAGCGAATGGCATGCCTCTAGGCGCTGTAACAACGACCGCTGAGATTGCCGAGTCGCTCAAAAAGAACAGCATTTCAACATTTGGGGGGAATCCGGTGAGTTGTGCCGCAGCAAATGCGACCATAAATATCATTATGCGTGATGACCTGGCTTCAAATGCAGAACGCCTGGGTGTCATATTGCGGACCGGCTTAAATCAACTAAAACAGAAATATCCCAGGACCATCGGTGATGTGAGAGGAATGGGACTCATGCAAGCCATTGAGCTTGTCAAGGATGAGGTGGCCGGGGATCGACAACCGAATACAGAAGCTTCTGAACGGCTAATGGAAGAAACCAAACAACGTGGATTATTGATTGGTCGGGGTGGACTTCATGCCAATGCCATGCGAATCGCTCCCGCCTTGAATATTACTCAATCTGATGTAGAAGAAGCGCTTCAGATCCTGGATGAGTCCCTAGCATTATTTGCAAGCTGAGAGGAAATCCCATATGCCCATAGTAGACCTGCCGGCAGATCGACTGGAAACACGGTTCCAGGATGCCAAACCACTCTACACCAGTACAGAAGCGGTGGTAGAAGCAAATAGATGCCTGTTCTGTTATGATGCACCTTGTATTGATGCCTGTCCCGCAGGTATCGACATCCCGTCATTCATTGGAAAAATACGTTCAGGAAATATCGAGGGGGCAGCCCGCACTATCCTAAAGGTAAATATGGCCGGTGTTTCAACAGCCCGTGTCTGTCCCGTTGAGGAATTATGCGCCGGAGCCTGTGTGTTCAATGATCTCAACTCTCAACCCATACAGATTGGGCGTCTTCAGCGATATGCTACTGAAAAAGCCCTGAGGACTGAAGCCGAAACGGGTAGAAAACTTTTTTCCGCGGCTCCTTCAATCGATAAACGGGTCGCGCTTATTGGAGCAGGTCCAGCCTCCCTGGCCTGTGCGGCGCATTTGGCATTGGAGGGGGTCGAATCAGTCATATATGAGCAGGACAACATCCTGGGTGGCCTTAACACAAGCGGGATAGCACCCTACAAACTCCAAGCCCTTGACGCACTTGTGGAAGTCGACTGGATGCTGAATCATGGTGTTAAAGTACATAGCGGGGTGGCAGTTGGCCGGGATGTAAAGCTTGAGGAGTTACGGCACCAATTTGACGCAGTTTTCTTGGGAATTGGGTTGGGTAAGGACGGAATGCTGGATATCCCTGGTATCGACGGACCCAATGTATGGGGTGCCACAGATTTGATCCGCAAGATTAAAACGGATTCGCATTTTTCCATACCAACTGAAGTGCAGAAAGTGGTGGTAATCGGGGGTGGCAATACATCAATCGATATTGCACGCGAATTAGCGATGTTGGGTGTGCCTGAAGTGGATATCCTTTATCGTCGAACTCAATCTGAAATGCCTGGCTATAAACATGAGCTGGCAAACGCTCGATCCAAAGGTGTTCGTATCATCGAGCACGTAAAACCGGTAGAAATAAAGCAAAATAAAGACATAGAATTGATTGCAGAGAATTCGATTTCTGGGGATCCTCTCAGCTTCCATTGCGATTGGCTGGTTGTAGCCATCGGTCAGCAAAAGTTGGCGCAGCATCTTATACCAGAGCTTGAAGTTGATGATAAGGGCCGCGTGAAAGTGGATCCTGATACCGGTATGACATCTATCAAAAATCTGTATGCAGGTGGGGATTGCATCAATGGCGGCAAGGAAGTCGTAAATGCAGTAGCTGACGGCCGTGATGCAGCTTTCGCCATCCTCCGCAGTTGGGGGATAAAAGCAAATCTAGATAATCGTCAGGAGGCTTGACAATGGCTGATCTATTTACTGAGATGTGTGGGATCACAAGTCCCAATCCGTTCTGGCTTGCCTCAGGTCCGCCAGCAAATTCCGGCGAACAGGTGATGCGGGCTTTTGATGCCGGCTGGGGTGGTGCAGTTTGGAAAACACTGGGTCAGCCCGTCGTTAATGTATCATCACGTTTAGCTGCAGTGGATTACGCTGGCAATCGGATGTCGGGATTAAACAATATTGAACTGATCACTGATCGACCCCTCGAGGCTAATTTCAGGGAGATCAGCGAGGTAAAGAAGCGCTACCCGGCGCACGCGGTGATCGTGTCTATTATGGTGGAGACCAGAGAAGAGTGGCGCGAGATCATCAAACAAGCGGAAGATGCTGGTGCCGATGGCCTGGAATTGAACTTTGGCTGTCCGCATGGAATGTGTGAGCGGGGGATGGGTAGTTCTGTGGGACAGGAGCCGCAGGTGCTGGAAAAAATCACTGCGTGGGTCATGGAATATGCCACAAAACCAGTCCTGGTGAAACTGACTCCCAATGTCGGCGATATCCTGGATCCTGGCCTCGCTGCAGTAGCAGGTGGCGCTAATGGGCTTTCCCTTATCAATACAATTAAATCAATTGTCGGTGTCAACCTGGATACACTGGTACCCTTACCGGCAGTGGGTGGCAAAAGTACCAATGGTGGCTATTGTGGTCCCGCAGTAAAACCGATTGCACTGCATATGGTATCTGCTCTGGCGCGTGATCCTCGTGTGAATGTCCCCATTTCGGGTATTGGTGGGATCTCGACCTGGCGGGATGCTGCGGAGTTTATTGCCCTGGGAGCCAGTAGTGTCCAGATATGTACGGCAGTGATGCATTATGGCTACCGTATAATTGAAGACCTGAACGAAGGTCTATCAAATTATCTGGACAGCATGGGAATGACTTCTGTATCGGAGCTTGTGGGGAAAGCTGCTGAGAATGTTACCGAATGGGGTAATCTGGATTTGAATTACAATGTTGTAGCCAAGATCAATGCAGACACTTGTATTGGCTGCCAATTGTGCTATATAGCTTGTCTTGATGGTGCCCACCAATGTATTCATACACGTAAAAACGATTGTCTCGCCTTCCATGGTGAATCCGATCACGGGCAGAATCCACGTTTACAGATAGGACCTGCACAGAATCATACATCTGGCGGCAATGAGCCTGAATTTCTACCCTTTATAGATGAAGCGGAATGCATCGGCTGCAATCTTTGCAGTTTGGTTTGTCCTGTACCGGATTGTATCACAATGGAGGAAGTTGATTCCGCTAAAATCTCAGAATCCTGGAACCAGAGAGTAGCCAGACAATCCGGCTAATAGTAATTAGACTTTTGGATCATTATTCTTGGAGGAATTGACAGGCCTGTCTCCCTCCTCCTGACTTCGACGAACCAGACTCGGTACTTGGCTTGAGTATTTTTCAGTCAGATTTTTAATGCATTGCCTCAAAGTTTAACCCTGTACATTACGGTTTGGATGAATGAATTACATGACCCGATATATAGTTTCATATTTCTTATTGATACTTCTCCAGTCTGTCTTCCATGATGCGGAATCGGTATTTCAAAGATACGACGCTTTTCAAAACACATTAGACCAGAGACGATGACATTTGGAGCAAAGGTGTTTGAAGGAATACTCCAGCTGTGCTGGCGTAGCACTGAACTTCGCATAAGTCGGAAAGGTGAATTAACATCCCAGATACCATCACCATAGAATAGCCGGACGGTCAGGCGGGATATGAGACTGATAAGCTTGCGTGAGAAAGGTTGATAGCGTTGAGATCTTCGACCGAGCAGAATATCATAGTCTTTTCTTTTTTTCCACAATCGTTGGAAGTATTCGGGTGACATCTCGTTGTCAGAATCAGTCTGAAAGATCCAATCATACCGGCTGTTTTCACGGTAACCCTCAAGTATAGTAGGTCCGTGGCCACTATTATTTTTGTCATGTATGATTAAATGATTATTATCCTTTTTGAAAGTATTCAGAATAGCAAGTGTTTCGTCAGTTGATCCATCATTATATACATGAATATCATACTTGATATTGAGTTTGTCAAGACACCCAATCCATTCCTTAGCAACATCAGAAATGATCTGAGACTCATTATACACAGGAATAACAAGTGCAAGTGTTTCTATTGGGTTATGTTCCAATGTGAGAATTCTTGATCAAGCTATAAGTCTCTAAAGCTTTAGCGATGGTCTGATCCATATCATAATATTTGTAATCTCCTAATCGTCCACCCACGATAAGATTGTCAAATGTTGCTACATCGAGTTGGTATTTATCAAGAGTTTCCAGATTGCTCTCATCTCTTATCGGGTAATAGGGGTTAGTTCCATCATCAGCAATCGAATATTCTTCTATCACTAGTGTCTTGCTTTGAAGGTTCTCTTTTTCAGGATGAAGATGCCACGGCTCATGAATTCTGGTGTAGGGGATTTGTTCTTCTGCAAAATTCATTACCGCCGTTCCCTGAAAATCGCTGACTTCCTCTACTCCATTTACGAAGGATAGGCTCCGCCATTTAAGTTTTCCTCGTTTATAGTCAAAAAGTCGGTCTACGGGACCACTGTAAATGATTTTAGTTTCTTTTGGGATATCTTTCCAGAGAGGTATAAAATCTGTTTCAAGCAAAACGTTTATCAGTTCGTGATTTAGCATTTTCTTGAAGATAGCTGTATAACCATTTTGAGGGATACCTTGCCAGGGATCAAAATAGTAACTCTCATCATAATTGTCCCTGAATGGTAACCGGTTTAGTATTTCCATGGGGATAAGTGTTGGATTTAGCCCCCATTGCTTTTTTGTATAGCCCTTTATGAAAGCTTCATACAAGGCTTGACCCAGAAGACTGAGAGCTTTTTCTTCAAAATTGTGTGGTTCAACAATTCCTGTCTTGATTATTTCAGCTGCCAGGAAATCTTTTACTTCAAAAGGTTTTAAATTGAGATCATAAAAATTATTGATGGTTTCCAGATTGATTGGCATCTGGTAAACTCTGTCTTTATACGTTGTCAAAACCTGGTGATGATAACCATTAAACTCTGTAAATCGCTTGATATAATTCCAAACCTGGGGATTTGATGTATGGAAAATATGGGTGCCGAATTGATGGTAATGAATGCCTGTTTCAGGGTGATCCAGAGAGTAGCAATTACCACCAGGGTGATTACGTTTCTCAATCACCAGAACGCGTTCATGTAGATCATTTGCAATTCGCTCGGCAATGACAGCTCCAAAAAATCCACTGCCAACAACAATATAATTATATTCATTCAGATTCATTCAGGGCTCATTCCTGAGATATATCTGAAAACGATCACGATTTCCGAGAAAATGATAGTTTGCTGATACAAACTCTGAAAGATTGGAATTCTCAGGTTTACCATGGCCGCTGTTCCAAATAAAAACTTCAGGAGGTGTATTCTCAAGGTCCCGAAGAAGCCTAATTAAAAGAGATCCTGCATTTTTATTTCTCTTATCTTCAATGGGTAGATTAATAAAAACTCCTGAAGCTGATTGTCGTTGACTATAAAAATATACCCCGGATTCAGAACCCCAGTAATAGATTAGGTCCTCAGGTTGGGTGATCGCTGCTATATCGAATCCAATTTCCTGGGCATCAATATATTGGTTACCATATTTTTTATTGGACAGATCGTAGGGATTCATTTTGAAAAAAGTGACTTGATGGTAGAACGTCGTTATTACGAAGAGCGTACTCAAACTGCTACCTAATAACCAGCGCCACAAAGGTTTAGTCTTCAAATCCTTAAATATATAAAGTAGGAACAGACTGGCATTGATTGTGACAATGGGAATAAGGGTTTGGAAGTAATGTGGGAATTTTAGTCCCAAACTTCCTATCTCAAATAGGATTCCTATAGTAATTATCACAAAAAATCTATGCGGTACTCGAATATTTGGTGAGCGTGAACCGATAAAGAGCCATGCATAACTGAATACAACCAGAACCCAAATTCCATAAAGTGATTTTGAAAATAGATAAGAGGGATTGTTGAAGAATAGCCAGATATTTGCCAAGGAGTTTCCAGAATATTGACTATTGTAAATGATAAGAATATCCCAAAAATCCTTGAATCTCCCGACTAAGAAGGCATAGCCCATCATAGAGCACCAGAGAAAAGCAACCGGATATAAAAGAAGGAGGCTGCGGATTAAATATTCTTTAATTGGCCATCTGCCTGATGCAGAATTTTTCGGAAGTAGTATATAAAGCAACATAGCAAGTAGAACGAAAACTGCGATGGGTTTGAAGATTGTTGCAATAGCCATGGCCCATCCAACAATGTGCAAATATCGATTCGCGGAATTATCGAAACAAATCAGAGCCCAGAGTGCAATGAGTGTAAAAAGATTTAAGAAAATTTCAGTGTTTGCTTGGTTGGCTTCTAAATACACCGAATTGGCAGAAAGGACCCAAAAAAATACCCCTAACAGAGCTGCGTACAAGCCTGAGATTCTATCAAGTATCAGAAAGATTAAAAAGGTTGACATGATTGTAACCACTACCCACAATAAGATCAGAGCATGTTGACCATAGCCCCAAGTCAACTCGGCCAGAGCATATGCTATATAGATTCCCGGTGGTTTGTGATCCCATAAATCTGTGTATAAGCGTTGACCTGAGAGTAATGCATGTGCAACATAGCCATAAGTTGTCAAATCCCGTTCGAGAGGTTCATCATGTGAATGCCAGGCAGACCCAAATATGAATACTATGGCGAAAATAAAAATTAGAGATGAGATAATATTCTTGAATTTAGCCAAACTGAAAACTCCTCAATTCAGGATTTCGAAAGACTGTTAATATTTCGAAACTATGATGATCATCCTGGCGGTATTGATCGTTCAAAGATATGGTCCATAATACCATCAAAAGTTAATGAGGACATTCTAATGTTCCTAGGATGACTGACACAGATTTAACAGCGGTTCCTTGTGGGTTTTATCCTTACATGAGTGTGGGGACGAGCTCAGCCTTGAATATTAAAACAGAAGCCTGCCAGACACACCTCACTGGTAAAACTTTTTATTACTAGAAACAAAAAAGCCCTTGATTTCTCAAGAGCTTTTGGCGGGACCGACCGGGATCGAACCGGCGACCTCCGGCTTGACAGGCCGGCGTTCTAACCAAGCTGAACTACGATCCCA
>JABMPR010000293.1 GCA_013202895.1 bacterium
GAATTTCAAAATGGGTGTGATGAATAAAATGCGGGACAACATGGCCGGGATTATGATTTTTCTGGTTATTGTTTTCGTGCTAACCATGACGGTCGGTGGATTAGTAGGTGGAGCCAATGTCATGGATCTTCTCGGTGGGGATCAGCCCAATGCTTTCACGCTTATAAATGGCGAAGAATTGACACGTGAAAGTTTCATGCGCTCACTCCAGAACGAACGTGAAAATTTCCGTCAGAGAAATGGCAGCGAGCCAACCGAGCAGCAAATGGTCCAGATGACTGATCAGGTTTGGGAAACGATGGTTACTCAGATTCTCATTCGCCAGACAATTGAAGATCAAGATCTGACAACCTCTCCTGACGAGATTCGATACTACTTTACCGAGAATGTACACCCTACGGTTCGTCAATATTTTATGTCTGAGGCCGGTGAATTCGATTACGATGCATATCAGCAAGCCATAAACTCACCTGAAGCAGCTAATTTTTTCGCAGCCATGCGTCTGCAGGTAGCCGCTGTTGTCCCTGTTGAGAAATTACAGCAGAAAATTTTTGCCGGGGCTCATGTTTCAGAAGCTGAAGTACGTGCGGAATATACCCGCAACCAGATCAACTACGATTTCGATTACCTTTTTGTTAAAACAAGTCTATGGAAAGATGCTGAAATTGAATTCTCCGATGCTGAAATTAATAACTATTACGATCTGAACATCGATAGCTACACGCAGGATGAGACTCGTACTCTGAAATATGTTGCAATTGAGATAAAAGCTACGGAGGGCGACACCACCAGAGCATTGAATCTCATCAATGATGTGAAAGAGGAAATTCTTGGTGGTGCTAGCTTTGAATCCATGGCTCAAATTCATTCAGAGGGACCAACCAGTACTGATGGCGGTTATTTAGGGTGGTTCGGGAAGGGCAAAATGGCGCCCGCATTCGAGGAAGCTTCATTTAGTGCCCCAGTTGGTGAAATCGTTGGACCCGTACTGACTCAGTTTGGATATCATTTAATTAAAGTTGAGGCCAGCCGGGTACAGGATGGAGTCCCCGAGGTAGAAGCTCGTCATATTCTGGTTGAGATCCGACCAAGCGAGACCAGCCGTGAGAAAATTCGCCGTGAATTAAAGAATCTGGAATTTCTGGCAGATGAATTAGGATTTGAGAAGGCAGTTGATTCATTAGCCCTTGATGTTAAGACTTCAAATAAATTGCGCTTGAAGGACACCTTTATTTCAGGTATCGGTTCTTTTCAATCCGCTGTACGTTATGCTTATCTTTCGGACACAACTTCTCACAGTAGAGTCATGCAAAATGAATCTCATTTTGCTTTGTTCTCTCTTTCTGAGATTGACCCAGCTGGTCCACGCCCTTTTGACCAGGCCAAAGTCACGATCAAACGTAAGATGATCAATGAGAAGAAGCAGGAATTGGCTAAAACAGCTGCAGAACAATTGGTAGCAGGCTTACCGGCTGAAGGTTCCTGGGCTGAGATCAAAATTGAAGGCCGAGATGACTTGACTTATGAGGAAATACAGGGTGCCAAAGGGAATGCTGGGATAAAGGGATTAGGTCGTTATCAAGAGATCTATGGATTCATTGAGAATGCTAATGTAGGAAGTATTTCTCCAGTTTTTGACACACCTAGAGGAGCAGTTATCGTGCGTCTTAACGCTCGTGCTGATTTTGATGAAACAGATTATGTTAGTCAATACGATGAATTGCAAACTACACTATATCAATCTCGACAAACTGAAGTCTGGAATAATTACCTGGAATCATTGCGTGAAAATGCAGATGTGATTGATAACCGTCTTCGCATGCTCTAACTCCTGATCAAAATATTTTAAAATGGGGAGTTTGCTCCCCGTTTTTTATTTATCCGCTTATTGAATACATCCACAGCTAAATAAGACTTTATATTTTCTAAGCATTAATTATGTTGTCGTAATTGTTTCATCAAGGAGGATATGATGTCTCGCGTAAAAATCGCATTTCTTGTTTTTGCAGGAATATTAATCATCATGCAATTAATTCCACTTAACCAGACTAACCCTCCCGTAGTTCAGAATGTGGCAGCACCCGTCCTAATCTCTGAAATTTTAAAAACATCCTGCTATGATTGTCATTCCAACGAAACTATTTGGCCCTGGTATAGTCGTATTGCTCCCGGATCATTCCTTATCACTCGAGATGTGAAGATGGGCCGTCAGCATCTGAATTTTTCTGAATTTTCGGATTTAGATTCCTTTGATAGTACAGATATTGCAGACGATCTAATCGAAGTACTCGAAGCTGGTGATATGCCTGTAATCCAATATTTACTCCTGCATCCAAGTGCCAGCCTGAGAGATAGTGAGTCGCAAGCTTTATTGCAATGGGTTGAAACACTTTATCCTGAATAAAGCAACAGTCAATTATAGATAAGAAAGGGCAGGCAAAGGTAAAATATGGATATCGCAACCATAATTGGTTTAATATTTGGTCTGGCATTGGTATTTTTTGGGATGTCCGAGCCTGGATCAATCTCTCCTCCAGAAACCTTTTTCAATCTACGGGGTTTGGCAATTGTATTAGGTGGAACATTGGCTGCAACTCTGGTCAATTATCCTTTAAAAAACGTCATCGGTATGCTCAAGGTCTCACTTCAGGCTTTTGCAAATAACAAAGGTGCTCAAAATCCCATGGAGATGATCGCAGAATTGGGTACCTATTCTGATCAAGCTCGAAAAAAAGGACTGCACTCATTGGAGAATTTCCTTGAAGGAATCGAAAATCATTATCTGCAAATGGGATTGGCGAACGCCATCCTTGAAAAAGATTCGAAGAAGCTTGAAAATTTTCTCGATAATGAACTTAATTCAATGATCGACAGACACGCAAATGGGCAGGAGATTTTTTACAACATGGGTTCTTATGCCCCTGCCTTTGGACTTCTGGGTACGGTAATGGGGTTGATCCTGATGATGACACGTCAAGCCGGAACATCTTCTGTAGACAGCTATGCAACAGGGGCTCAAGACTCAATGTCTGCTCTACTCGGGGGTATGGGTATAGCTCTGGTAACCACTTTTTACGGGGTCCTCCTGGCAAACCTGCTTTTTATTCCAATTGCTGGCAAGCTTAAGACACGGTCCGATGAAGAAGTGCACAGCCTTAAAATAATCAAAGCCGGTATCCTCAGTATTCACTCAAAGGAACACCCACTCATCATGCGTGAGAAGTTGCTAACTTTCGTTGATAAGGACACCAGAAAGAACGATAAGCCAGCGGGCGAATAGCCTAAAATGTCTCATATTTCCTTTGTTGCCGAGCGAGCCTCCAACTCATGGAAGGTGACCTATAGTGATTTGCTTACCGGTCTGCTTGCATTCTTTCTTTTACTCATTATCAAAGCAGAAGAAGATGCCAACACCACTTTTAAATTCGCTGATCAGATGAAGAGTGTCATTTACAGCAAAATTGCAAAAGAAAAGCAGGATCGGAACATTGATTGGCTCTATGTCGAACACGCAGGACC
The DNA here is from genome assembly GCA_013202895.1 of bacterium. GTDB lineage: Bacteria > Fidelibacterota > UBA8477 > UBA8477 > JABMPR01 > JABMPR01. The sequence goes on from JABMPR010000293.1 coordinate 3,520, forward strand.
AAAAGGTATAAAGCTGCTGATACCCTCAGAGATTGGTGAACAAACCTTCTTCGAGTCTGCTGATGATCAGATTGTGATCAATTTTATTTTCTACTTACGAACGGTTGCTAGAATTGTTGGTGGCCTGGAGCTGGAAAAAATTCCAGTACGTCATGCTGATGTATTTCGGAAGCTCAAAGCTGCCGGGAAGGCTATAAAAATAAATGTTCGAATTGAAGGGCATTCAGATGCCGTCCCCTTGGGTAGATCATCCCGCTTCAGGGACAATTGGGATCTATCAACCGCCCGAGCCCACCAGGTAATGAAGTTTTTGATGAAAGAGACCCAGATTCCAGATTCCTTTTTCTCAGTGTCTGGCTATGGTCCCTTCCATCCCCTGGTAGATATGAATAGCTATGATGAGAATCGACGGGTGGAGATCTATCTCGATATTCAAATGATCGATCTGGAAAATGGTAGCAATGTCCGATAATTTGACCAAGATTGCCGGTCAAGCCCGGGGGAGTTGGGTGCTCTCCTACGGTGACACCATCACGCTGCTCATAACATTTTTTATTATGATGATCACCGTCCGAGCTGGCCAGATCAATAAGATCCATAGATGGGTCAATGACCGTTTAGATGAGGCGACCCTGGAGGTCCAGGAGGCTATGGATGCTGCCAATATTCAAGAAATCTCCATCAGAAGAAATTCAAAGGGTGTGCAGATCACGCTCCAGGATCCCAGACTTTTCGAAGTTGGTTCGGCCCAGCCCCGCAACACCCACATTTATCAACTTGATGCTGTCGCAGCTTCAATCCAGAATCTACAAATATTTAATTTGCATAATACTGAACACGCAGCTTTTCTCGAGGAACTTCAATCTTCAGGACTAGACTGGCTCGCAGAGATTCGGATTGAAGGTCATACTGACAACATGCCATTAACCCGAAATGCTCTCTATCGTGATAACTGGGAACTTAGTGCTGCCCGAGCCCAATCAATCATGATCCAGCTACAGCAGCGTACCGGTCTCCCAGCCTCAATTTATGCTATTGGCGGGTTTGGGGAGTTTCAGCCCATTGGAGATAATAATACCCTGGCAGGACGGGAAATTAATCGTCGAGTTGAGATCTATATTGGGGCTTCTCTGCTGAAAACTTTATAAGCTGGCCAGAAAACCTACTCCAACAACTCTATTAATCATTTTCCTTTGTAGTATTCACTTTTGAAGTATAATTGATGTCAATGGAATCGGAACATTCCACTCAAAATTTCGTTAAGGTATGCATGAATAGATTTTGTACCCTCATTTTGTTAACATCATCACTTTTTGCTGGAGATATATCCGTCCTTGAGAAGGACGAGCATAGTATCACCGTGAGATTTACAATTCCTGAGCCTCAACTTTCCTCATTTGAGATTGGAGATCGATCAGTTCAGTTGCCCCGCTGGTCAAATGCCTACGAGGCATATGACTCATCAAATCAGACCCTTGCGCCCTTTTTTACTTTACCCCTTATCCTTCCACCTAATGGTGATATCCCAGAGATTCAGATATTGGCATCAGAATTTCTCAGAGATGGGAGACTCTCTAAAGTTAAGTTTCAGCCCCAAGATCTGGGACCTGCGAACAGATTACCTTCTATTGAAGCAGTCGAAATGATAAACCTGAAAGGGGCCGAAGATTTCAGAGATTATAAAACAGCCCGGATTATGGTATATCCTTATTTCATAGCTGGACAACGTTTAAGCAGTCTAACATTCCGCCTTGACTTCCCTGCCTACAGTGGTTCAGAATTGAGTCAGGAATCGGACTTGATCCAGGGATATCTAAATGCTGATATGGCTAAGAACTGGGCTAAAACACCTGCATCGTCGCTGGGAAGAACTGCATCAGTATGGCCTCAGGGACAATGGTTTCGCTTTCCCATAAATGCTATGGGCATCCACCGTATCAATGTGGCTTCTTTTGGAGATAACCTGCCCGAGACCAATCCAATTAGCTGGCAAGTCTATGCTCCCTATTATGAAGGCCAAGCCCTCCCTTTTAGTCTTAGTCATACTGAACCGACACCAGATAATTTCAAAGCGATCAGTATGCAAGGTTCCGGGTTGGAGGATGGTGTATTTTCAGATGACGATGAAATTATCTTTTTTGCCCAGGCCCTGAATGGTGACTTCAAAGGGGATAATTTCACCCACCTCTTTGGGAAGCAACGCTACTACTGGATCTGTATTCCTTTTGATGATAGTGAGACTGCAAATCAGATTGATTTTCTCCCCAGCTATCTTGGTACCCATACCGAAACAGTTAGAAGCTACCAAAAGCGCCTATATCATGAAACTGACCTTCATAATCAACTCCATTCCGGTCAGAGCTGGGTTGGTGAAAAACTCACCGGCAGTTCAGATCAATTTTATATTTCCTTTTCAGATGATTATCTTGATTTAAGCTCTGAAATCAATCTGAATGTATTATTCAGAATAGATTACGATGTCGATAATTACCAGGATATTCTTGATGTAGAATTGAATGATATTCCTTTCAATGTCAACCAGATCAAGACTGTCCAGAACAAAAAGATAATTCTCAATGGAACTGCTGGTGAAAATTTGATGCGCGATAAAAGCGTGGGTAACAATATTCTCAAGCTAGACTATTCCAGCAATTCTCCCAACTCCATCATATATCTGGATAGTTTAAGATTTTCGTATGATAGGCAGTTAGCCCCATCATCCGAATATCTTTTTGGTACTGTTGACTTACCTGGCGCTATAAATCGTCTCATTTTTCAGGATCTTAGCAGCGGTTTTCAACTCTGGGATATTTCAAATCCATCTAATGTTGTGGAGTGGCAGATTGAGAATAATCTTTATTTGCACCAAGGAACAGGGAAGCATGAGATCATTGGATTTAATGACGATCAACTCATCGATGTTATCTTAACTGAGACAGCCGACCAGGGAAATCCGCAACTCAGACAGGCTGGCCGACAAGCTGATTACATAATCATCACCCCTGAGATCTTTCTCGATCAGGCAGAGCGCATTCGTGAATTAAGAGAAGAGCTGGTTCCTGAGGCTGAACAGCTCACCGTAGAGATCGTTAAAATAAATGATATTTATGATGAATTTTCAGCTGGGACGGTGGATCCGGCTGCAATAAAACATTTTTTACATTATGTATATTTTTCATGGGATCAATCTAACAGAATAAGATACGTTCTATTTCTTGGAGATACAGACTATGATTATCGCAATATTACCGGACAAAGCAAGATGCTCATACCCACTTTTCAAAAAGATGGTATCAGCGATATAAGTTCCTACGCAACAGATGATAAATATACTTTCATTGCTTCGGGGATATGGGATGCATTACCAGATATTGCCATTGGACGCTATCCAGCTCAGAGGGTGGATCAATTGGAGATTATGATTGATAAACTAATCAGCTATGAACTCACTCCTGAACCTGGGATCTGGCGCAATACAGTAACCCTGGTGGCAGATGATCCTCTGCGCCCTAGCAAAACGGTTGAATATGCACATATTACTGATACAGAGAGTCTTGCGGGCATTATTCCTGAAAGCATGCATGTGGATAAGGTTTATCTGACTGAATATCCAGAGGTTCAGGATCCAAACTCCCCCTATATCAAAAAACCAAAGGCACGGGATGAATTTCTGCAAAAGCTATTTAATGGCACTTTACTTGTAAACTACCTGGGTCATGGGTCTCCTAATGTTTGGGCTCAGGAAGAAGTGTTTACCGTTTCTGATCTGGGTCTTGTCAAGACGAACATGCGCCTGCCTTTCTGGGTTGCTGGAACCTGCGATTGGGCTAAATATGATGATGTAAGTTCATCATGCGTACCTGAAGAGCTGATGTTGATGGAAAGTAATGGTGCAATTGGTATCCTTTCTACAACAAGGAAAACGTTTTCAAGTTACAACCGGATTTTATTGCTTGACTTTTTTGACTTTCTTTTTCCTGATAATCAAGCGAGTCGATCGATTCCTGTTGGCGATGCCATCATGATGGCAAAAAATATTACTGCTGGCTCCGATCCGAACAATGAGAAGTATGTCCTATTCTCTGATCCTGCACTCAGATTAGCGTCGCCTGTTAGGAAAGGGCAAATCCAAAGCGTAACTCCCAGTGTACTCCAGGCAATGGGTAGTGTTAACTTTTCGGGGTTGACGGATACAAGTTTGGTTGCCGATGCAATGGCAGCGGTCACTGTTTACGATACGCCGACACCGGTGACCCGATCGTTTTACAATAGTGCCACAGGCTCAACCGGACATATTTCTTATGTGCTCCCTGGAAAACGCATATTTCGTGGATTAATATCTGTGAATGGTCGTGATTTTGGCGGTGAATTTACCATTCCCAAGGATATCAAATATTCTGGCGAAGGTGGTATTCTGCACGTCCAATACTGGGATGATACAGGTTTAGACGGTAGCGCATTTATCGATACGCTCACGTTTCTGGGTACTGATTCAACAGCGCTGGATGATACCGGACCGGAGATCGTCTTTATTTCAGAAAATATGGTATTACTCAATGGAGACCATTTCTCAGCAAATGAGGCTTTAGAGATCGAGATATGGGATGAGCAGGGTATTAATCTTACAGGCGCTGCCGGACATGGTATTACACTTGCCATAGATGAGGACTGGAGCAATGCGGTTGATGTTACCGAACTATTTGAATATGATTTAGACCATTCTGACCGGGGTCGTTTATTGGCATTTTTAACCGAGATTCTTCCAGGTGAACATCTGGTCTCAGTAAAAGCCTGGGATAGTCAGAACAATCCTGGTGAAGCCAGTGTTCGTTTGAATTTCTTTGCTGCCAATGATTTCCGCATTTATAATCTATTTAATTTTCCCAATCCTATGGTAAATGATACTGAGGTTACGTATATGCTCTCACATGCCGCTGATGTTGAATACTCCATTTATTCGCTCGCAGGCCGCAAAATAATTGGTGAAACAGTTGGGTTCCAGATTCAGGGGTTCAACTCCTTCCCCTGGGATGGGCGTGATAGATTTGGCAATCGATTGGCGAATGGAGTCTACATTTTGGTTGTTGAAGGTGGCAGTGATGAATTCAATGAAGCAGCGCAGAGTTTGCAGAAGCTGGTAATTGCACGCTAAATGGAAAGTTTAAAGCTGATTCTGGGAAGCGGCTCCCCTAGAAGAAAAGAATTATTGAGTAAAATTGGCCTGCCCTTCGAAGTTTATCCCAGCTCTGTGATAGAACCGCCCTTTGACGAGGGTGATCCCATAGATTATGCTATCCAATTGGCTGCTCTCAAAGCCAGTGATATTTCCGGCAAATTCCCTGATGCTATTGTTGTAGGTGCAGATACTATCGTGTTGCTGGATGATCAAGTCTTGGGTAAACCCCGTGATCCAGATCAGGCTCGATACATGCTTCAATTACTTTCTGCTCGTACCCATCATGTAATTACTGGCTACAGTATACAGCATAAAAACCTCAACATTCATCATGACACACATGTGCTTACAAAAGTGCATTTCAAAGTCTTAAGCGATGCTGAAATAAGTAGCTATGTTAATAATGGTGATCCCTTCGATAAAGCTGGGGCATATGGTATTCAGGATTATTCAAGTATATTTGTCGATCACCTAGAGGGCTGTTTCTATAATGTTATGGGATTCCCCATTTCAAATTTTTATTCAACTCTAAACAGACTGCTGGATGAAAATAATCTTACCATAAGGTGAGAATTCGGATAAAATCTAATATACCAGATACTCAGAATTGAATAAAAGGTTTGCAGGACACCTCTGGGGGCTTGATTTACACAGAAAAATACTTAAACTCAGCAGCTATCAATGAAGAGGAGCTGCCGTGGCATTTCATGAAGATTTAAGAAACTATCGCCTCAAAAAGGGACTCATTCTGGAGGAGATCTCCGAAGATACTAAAATCAACATCCGGATCCTCCAAGCCCTTGAACAAGGCGATTATCATATCCTGCCAGTTCCCTATGTTCGACTATTTATGAAAGCCTATGCCCAGTCAATCGATTATCCTGTTGAGGATATTTTACGTGGCTTGGAAAATGAACTCAAGCTTACGGGTGAGCAGGGAGCCTTAAATCAGATCCAATCTGATTCAGTTGCTTCAATGGATATGACCGGAGCCACTTTTTCAGGGGCACAGAATCTTTTTCAGGGGGAGAAGACAACTCAAAGCAATATTCCCCGGCTCTTGGGTGGTATAGTGATCTTGGTCGTCGTTATCATTTTTGGCAAAAGTTTACTCAAACCGGAAACACCTAGGAATTTGGTTTCACAAGGGCATTTGCTCCCGTCCATGAATATCAGTCAAACACTGGAGTCAGTGTCCATTTCAGACTCCGCACTGGCAGCACACTCTGATAGCCTAACTATTACTTCTGTTGATTTTTTGTCCATCATTCGCCAGGACGGATTGACGAACGTGGATACCATCTACCAGGAACCTGGTAAAAACTATTCTCTGATTCTCAGCGATTCAACACAGCTTAAATTATACCCCGGCGATGCAGCCCTCATTTCAATCAGTCAGGATACCATTCCTGGATCACCTTTTAGTAATTCCTGGTTAGTAATCTCAACCGATTCCAAAGGAAGTCGCTTAAACACATATCCTACGCTCTAAGCGCAAGATCTGGATACCTGCTTCAATTATTCAAAATCTTATGGGACTGCTACCCACGGGCATCATTCAAAGCATAAAAGCTCTTAAAAATATTTAGTCATATAGGCTCTCCCGGAAAACTCTAGTATAAGACCACTTCTATAAAATAAGTTCTGCTATGCCTCCCAGGGTGTAGCTATCCTCATTATTTTGAGAATACATCGGATTTGTCTTCTGTCCAAACCAGTATTGAATACAGCAGTCCCGGTCCAGACGATTCTCTGGATTTGTCCATCTCATCAATAATTTAATCATTTAAATCTAAAAACTACTCTTAGGGGAAACCCCGCAAGCGACCTGATTGTCACATAATTTTACATTTTGTTCTTGCTCGGTGGGTAAATTTCCCTATTTTGGAACAATAGTGGGTAATTATCCCTATAATTAAAGCTGAAACGGGAAATGGGAACACAAACATTTACAGGCGAGTTTCGTTATTCAATCGATTTAAAGGGTCGATTGAATATTCCTGCGAAATTCAGAAAAGCGCTACCGGAGTCCAGTGAGGACACATTTGTAGTGATTCGCGGCCTTGATGAAAATATCGTGGCTTACTCTCTGGATAAATGGCGGCAAAGAGAAGAGGATTTGCTGAAGCTCTCTTCCATCAAGCCTGAGCATCGTAATTTCAAACGCCAGGCGACACGTTTTGCCACCCCTCTCAAATTTGATAGCCAGGGTCGTGTAGCGATTCCTGCCAATCTCCTGAAATATGCAGGGATTGATAAAGACGTCGTGATTATTGGGATGATCGACGAAATCGAAATTTGGGATCCGGCTGTATTAGAACGCTATGAGGAAACTGAGTTCCAACTTGATGCTGAGGATATTGAAGCCATTGATAATTATACTAGATCGTCGTGACCACTGCAGACCGGCTGCAATTTCGTCATACACCAGTAATGGTGAACGAAGTTTGCGCTCTGCTGATCAACAATCGTTCTGGAGTATATGTAGATGGCACCTTTGGACTCGGCGGACATTCAAAAGCTCTCTCCTCCCAGCTAAATTCTGATGCGACCCTGATCGGTATCGATCAGGATGATACCACACTCGCTCAATTCTCTCCTTCCTTAGTCCAGCAAAACTTGCACCTCGTGTGCACGAATTTTGAGAATTTGGATCAGGTACTTAGTGACCTGAACATCCCACAAGTCCATGGGATTCTATTAGATCTGGGTTTGAATTCTTTTTCACTCGATGACCCGGAACGTGGATTCGCTTTTAGCCTTCAAGGACCCCTGGACATGCGTTTTGACAGATCGAATGAGATAAGTGCCGAAACTGTGCTAAATAGCTATTCACAGGAAAAATTGGCAGAGATTATTTATCGATATGGCGAAGAAAGGAACAGTCGCAGGATTGCTCGTAGGATTGTGGAAATGAGAACAGAGAAGAGACTCACTCAAACTGATGAACTTAAGCTAGCGGTTATAAAAAGCATAGGACCGCGTTTTCAAAATAAATCTTTAGCACGTGTGTTTCAGGCCATTCGGATCGAAGTCAATCGCGAGCTTGATGTGCTATCCATTATACTAAATACTGCTTTGCAGGTTCTTGCCCCCGCTGGACGCCTGGCGGTAATCAGTTACCACTCCCTGGAGGATCGTATAGTCAAGACTCACTTTCGCGAGCTGGCACTTGATATTCCCGAACAACCTGGTATGCGGAAGGATGAGATTAAAATACCCCTTCTTAAAAGAATTACATCTAAGCCGGTAATCGCCTCTCAGTCAGAAATGCTTGCTAATCCCCGATCGCGCAGCGCAAAACTTCGCGTTGCTGAAAGGACTGAACATGCGATCAACTGAAACGATGCGTGAGATTTTGAAAACCATCGTTTATATCGGATTGGTTCCCGTTGTGGCAGGGCTCTTGTTCTTATATGTGTGGCTGGGAGAAGAGGTTAGAGCCAGCGCAATTGAACTGGAAAGCTTGAAAGCTCGAGAGATTAAGCTCCGGGGTGAATATAATTTAGTTCAAAATGAGAGAAATCGCCTCCATAGACCAGATAATCTCTCCAAATTAGCTCGTGAAAAACTGGGCTTGATCCAGCCTGATCCCGAGACCCTTAAAATCCGGGTAACCCTTCCATGAGCATGACCTATAAAAAATTTCGCGGTCGCTATATCAGCGTAGTAATCACCTCAATTTTGATTTGGACGGTCATGGTAATCCGTATGTTCTACATTCAGGTCATCGATGCTGAAAGTCTAGGATCTGCCATCGAGTCGCGCTTTGAAGCAAAGGTTACGATTGCACCTCTACGCGGCAACTTTTATGATCGGAACGGGAAAAAACTTACAGATAATATCGAGCACTTTTCCTTTTCCGCCCGGCCGTCAGAAATTAAAGATAGAGACGCCATTGCGCGCCTATTTAGCAAAACTTTCAATAAATCTAAGGCTCACTATTTAAATAAATTAAACTCAAATAAATCATTTGTTTACCTCGAGCGAAACGTGAATCCCCTCATGGGGAGAGAGTTGAGTCAAGGCCCTCTCCCAGTTGGTGTGCAGGTGGAAACAGATGTCCGACGTTACTACCCATATGGTAATATTGCTGCACCATTAATAGGCTATGTCGGTACGGATAACCATGGCCTGTCTGGTTTGGAATCACACTATGATCACCAATTAGCAGGTATTGAGGGATGGAAGGAACTTGGGTCTGACGGTCATGGCAACACCCGTATCCGTGGAGATTTCAAAGAGCAAAAACCTTTTAACGGTAACGATTGTTATCTCACGATTGATGTAGATATCCAGGTCATTATAGAAGAAGAATTAAAATCAGCTGTTGAGCGTCACAATGCCGATAAAGCAATGGCGGTTCTTGTATCACCGAAAACAGGTGAGGTGATAGCCCTGGCGAACTGGCCAGGTTTTAATCCAAATACAAGATCTGAAATAACACAAGCTGCCCTCACCTCCCACCCCATTATGTCTGCTTTCGAACCAGGTTCAACATTTAAGGTTATTGGCGCTACCGCCCTTTTGGAAGAAAGTCGTATCCAGCCCATGGATGTCATCTATTGTGAAGAAGGTGAGTTCCAGATACACGGTATTACAATAAAGGATTGGCGCTCCTTCGAAAATCTTACGTTTTCAGAAGTAATGCAAAATTCATCAAACATTGGTGTTATCAAGGCGATGGAATTACTGGATAATGCAAAATTCTTCTCCCAAGCCAGAAAATTCGGTTTTAGCGAAAAAAGTGGTGTCCAATTCCCCTATGAAAATCAAGGATCCTTAAAGAATAATAAATTTTGGTCATCGGTTTCGAAATCAGAAATTTCTATTGGTTATGAGGTTGCGGTTACAACATTGCAATTAGCCATGGCCTATTCTGCAATCAGTAATGGCGGGGTCCTGCTGAAACCTCAACTGATTGAGAAATTTAGAACTCCTGCTGGATACGAACAAAAAGTTGATCAAATGGATGCGATTCGACGCGTGGCATCTGAAAGGACCATGCGTACTGTTTCAGACATCCTTGAAAAAGCTGTTTCTCAAGGAACTGGGTTAAATGCCTTTCTCCCTGGTCTCAGGATTGCTGGAAAAACCGGCACTGCAAAAAAAATAAAAAATGGAGAATATGTGAGCGAATACATCGCGTCCTTTGCAAGTTTTTATCCAGCCCATGATCCAAAATATACGCTTATAGTTGTTGTAGATAAGCCGCGGAAAGGTGGCTACACCGGTGGTCTGGTCGCTGCTCCAGTCGCTAAAGAGATTTATCGCAGAATATACACCCTGCGGGGGCAGGATCCAGAGTCAGTCCAGGAATCTCATTCCGTTGCTTCACAAGATCAATATAATGCACCTACTCACTCGCTAAAAGGCAAGCTGCTTAGCTCATCTCTACCGGTTATTAGAGCTAATGCCAATAATCTGACTATGCCTGATCTGTTAGGTATGAGTTTGAAAATGAGCCTTTACGGTCTTTACTCAATGGGCCTTAATCCAATAACTCAAGGTAGTGGTCGTGTTATCCGGCAAACTCCCGCCGCCGGTAAGCTTGTTGAGACGGGCCAAACCGTAGAGATATACCTCGGTGATTGATGAAACTGGCTAAAGTAATATATCGGCTCTCTGGCATCCAGAAAATCGCTGGTGATCTTGACTGTGAGATTACCGAAATGACACATGATTCCAGGGATGTTGGATCAAACACTCTATTCATTGCCATGCGTGGGCTTGTATCGGATGGACACGAATTTATTGATAAAGCACTTGAAGCTGGAGCCAAAGCAATTGTTTTTGATCGTTCGGAAATAATTCTCCCTGGGAATATAGTCTCGATCCTGGTCAACGATTCTCGCCTGGCACTTCCAGTTCTTGCTGCCAATTTCTATGAGCATCCGGAATCTGATTTGAATCTAATTGGAATTACCGGGACCAATGGCAAAACCACCTGCAATTATTTCATCCAACATTTATTATCCGCGGGCCAACTGAAGACAGGCAGGATCGGCACTACAGGGGCTGCATTGGATTCACTTGAGATAGATCTGATACACACAACTCCGGAATCTATCGATCTTTATTCAATCCTTAACACATTTGCAAAAGCGAATGCAAAAGTTGTAACGCTTGAGGTGTCCTCGCACGCTCTTGCACAACATCGGGTGGATGGTCTGGTTTTCAAAACGGCCATTTTCACAAACCTCACTCAAGATCATCTCGATTATCACAATACTTTCGATGATTATCTGGAAGCAAAGCAGCTGCTCTTCACCGGGCTCCCCTCACATGCAATTGCCATAATCAATTCAGATGACCCAGCAGCTGAGAAAATCATTTCACAAAGTAACGCTCGGGTCGTTCGCTATGGATATGGACCTAAAGCAAATTACCGCATCACAAAAAGCATCTTAAATGATCGTGGCATTGAACTGCATATACAAACGCCTAATGAAGCATTTGTTGTCCAGGTTAATACTATTGGCAAGTACAACACCTATAATTTTCTAGCTGTCTTCACTGTCGCCCTGGAAATGGGTTGTGAAAGCGGTCTTATTGTCAAAGCATCCGAAAGTCTGCCAGCAGTTCCTGGTCGTCTGGAAAAGATGGTTAATACAGCACCCTTTAAAGTTTTCATCGATTATGCCCACACACCAGATGCCATGCAAACTGTCCTGGAAACCTTAGGTGAAGCCTACCCGTCGAATCGGATTATAACAGTTTTTGGCTGTGGTGGGGATCGTGATAAAGGGAAACGTCCAATAATGGGTGAGATTGCCACCAGGTTATCAACCTTTTGCATTATTACTGATGATAATCCCAGATCAGAGTCACCCATGGATATCATAAAAGAGATAGAATCCGGCTGCGGGTCCA
>JABMPR010000294.1 GCA_013202895.1 bacterium
ATATGAGTCACTAATAGATTATGTTAACTGGCCTAATGGTGGGTTTGGCGGATTTAGTTTTGATGGCCAAGATTCTGCTCTAACCTGGTTTAGACCAATTTCTGAATGTGCCATAAAACAAGTTCATATTTCATTCAGCACAGATAGCGATTGGTTAGGACATACCGCAAATCTTCAACTGTATTCGATCAAAGATGATTGGCATCCAACTTTTGGTGGTGATGGTACTTACGATTTTAGCCAACTCGACTTAGTTGTTGGAGATAATGGCCCCCATGATGAACTACTCTGGGAAGTTTACATTCCTGTAACAGAAGTTGGTCTTGCCAACCTCTACACAATCGATCTGGCAGATTGGGGTGGTCCTATTGATGTCGGTTCATCAGATTTTGCTCTCGTTTTGGGTGTTCCCGCTAATGTGCATTCGGGTCAATTGAACTATAGCCCTTTTTGGAGTGACCTTGGTCAGTACCATAGTTTCAAGTATTATCATGGTGCTGCTGGTTGGACATCACGTCTAAACATCGTCATGATGGCGACTGTGGATTACTATAATGATCCTCCTCCATTTATCACAGAGGAAACTGATTTGGATGATGTCTATTTATCTGATGATCCAGGCCCATACTCAGCCTCTGCACGAATAATTGATTTTGGTACAGATTTATTTAGTGGTGGATTATCGGCTGTTGAATTGCATTACGCTGTCAATGGTGGTGTTGAACAAACCATGAACTTAAGTGATCAGATTCCAGCAGTGGATAGCATTTATACGGCACAGATGACAGGTTTTTTAATAGGTGATTTTATTGAATATTATTTCTATGCGGCTGACAATGGTTTGGATAATCCAGACAGTAGCGGTCTTCATGGAGCTATGTCCGATCGGCCCTTTTCCTTTACAATTCGTGAAGCCAATCCGCACGCCACAATTTTATTAGTGGATGATAATAGTTTCGATCTTGGATTTGACTATTACGCTCCAATTATGGATGCCGTGGGTTGGGTGCATGATTATTGGGATGTAACTCACAGTGGTAATCCTAGTACAGGAATCCTATCCAATTATTCCACCCTACTTTGGATTCAAGGCGATGGTGGTGGAGGCATACTCAATGATCATAATTTAGATACTGATTTGATTGCACCATATCTAGATGAGGGTGGCAATTTTTTTCTATCATCTTCTGAGTACCTGGAGGCGGTAGAATACACATGGGAAGGTGGGTGGCAAGTATCTACACACCCGTTTTTAAGAGATTATCTGCATGTGAACTATTATGCATATAATTTTAATCCCCTTGACGTTGTTGAATTAAACTACAAAGGTGTTACTGGGTCAAGCATTACGGGTATGTATGCCGACACAACCCTCCAGGCTTGGCAAAATAATTTCTATGCTGATATGGCGGACCCCACCAATGATGCTGACGAAGTCTTCCTCGTCTATAGCGATTATGACGCGGACTGGAAGGGTGCAGGTGTCAGTTTTGATGGAGAATATAAAACTGTTTATATTCCCTGGCAATTTGAAGGTATTAGTGGAGATGCTGTTCGGTTTGATATTCTTTCAAACCTTTTAATATTTTTTGGTGAAAGAATAAGCCCCAAAGTCACCTATGATGGTGGTGACCGCTATGCCCAGGCAGCTGATGCGGGCGATATATTGGTCTTCGGTCATGGGTTTCGAAGTACCATACAATTCACCCTAAAAAGCTTGACAGGTATTCATGGAAATACTTTAGAGAATGGTATTTAGCTGTTGTAAGAATAGACGAAGAACACCCTGGTGTTGGAGTAATAGATCGTTTTTTGGCCGATCTGCATAATAAGGATGGTAAACTGAAAATAGTTCTAAATGATAGAAATCTTCGAAAGACTATCAGCATGCTAATTATGCTCGGCAGGCTAAGAATTAAATCTTTCCCGAAAATTCTTGCGATTATTGAAGCAATTACCAAATCACCGATAGGGATGCGAAATCGGGCCAATGTAATCTCGTATTTGGAGGATTATTTCATAGAATTGAGTAAAGATGAAAATAGTAATCGCTACCTGCTGAGCTGGCTTGCATATTTTTTTGTAAGTAATGATTTTAAAAATGCACTAAAGCAGAAGCCGGTATTCAAAGATCCTATCGTAAAAACATGTTTTAATAATAGGTCTAACATTTTTAATGATGCAAAGGATTTTAAGCTCTTTCAGGGGATTAAAACAGCAAGTAAGAAGACAACCATGCTAGAGTATTTAGATGTATTTAACCCCCCAATTCCAGAATAGGCCCCTTTTTAACAAGGACTTGGAGCTGGCTCACACGCAGGGGTGTGCAAATCGAATATGATGTGGATGGATACACTGATAATACAAAGTGATGCTTTCTCGATAAGCAGCTCAAACCTAAAGCATTAAGTGATTATTTAAAATGAATCTGAGAAGAGTAAAAAGGGCATTAGAATCTGCATTATCATCTGAAGGGTTAAAAGAACGCCGTAAGTCTTTATCTACAACAGATCGGCCACGAGAAATATTGGAAAGTATGCTCTACGCTGAAATTTGTAAACCAATAACTGAGATTCTGATCGAAAACCCGATATTTCAATCTGACAAGTCACTTAATCTATATACTGACACTTCCGGGCAGAGTCTCAGTGCAAATGAACTGGCCTCAGTATTGTGCAGACTTGCAGATTTAAACAATGATCCCAGTGTTGCTATTGACTGGTTAAAGCGAGTCTTAGCGATTAAGACCGCCTCTGCCTCTCGATATACAGCTTATTGGGGTATTCGCCTGACCAAACCAATCCACTTCAACAATTCAATCTCGATATTACCCATGTCCCAAGTTCCCAATTCAACAATGAAAGACCGGATTGTCCAACAGCGATTCGATTTGGGGTCAGGTGATATTAGACCTATTTATCCTCCATCAGCTGTAGTACAGATCCGATATAATGATTTCACCCCTTTCGACAATGGAAAGAAAGGTATTTTTGGTAAGTATAATGATGTGTCGAAACAACAAAGTCTTATCATGCTACTGCAGATCTTGAATGGACCTGCCAACCCGTATGAATATATGTCTTGGTTTCACTATCAAAATGAAGACCTTCAACAGTTAAATGCGACTTCTGGGATTTCAATGCCTATCCCCGAACTAAATCTTGGGATTATGCCTAGAACAGTTTCCTTAAATCCACGTCGTGCAAAGGAACTAGTTAAAAAATTCCATCTAATGAATAAGGAAGATTCATCGCGCATAATTTTGGCACTAGAAAGACTTAATAACGCACAGATTCGGACGCAACTAGGGGATAAGGCTCTAGAAGTATCGATCGCTCTCGAATCAATTCTAACCGATGGTAATGTTACAGAAAACACATACAAGATTGGATTCCGGGCTGCATTACTCGTCGCACGGAGAATTTCAGAACGAGCGGAAATAAGGGCGCTAATTACTTCTACGTATGGTCTAAGAAGTCAAATGGTCCATACAGGAAAAATACCTGACGCATTTAAGGTGAAGGGAGTTGGGAAGATGAGTTCGGCTACAATAGTTGAAAGCGGAATTCTCATATGCTCAAAAGCGCTGACGAGATTAATACGACTAGGAAAGATACCTATTTGGTATGACTTCGAAACAGACACAAAAAACCACTTTAATAAAGCTTAGAGCGGACTCAACCAAAAGGATCAGTTAATGAAAATGATATCGTCGGATACATTGAGAATACAAAGCATTAATACTTTAGGAAGCCGCTCAAGCTCAAGGGGCATTAGACACACGAGAAGCAGGAGGACAGACCGTGGCGAAAACAACTAAGGTTACTGGATCCTTTTATGAGGCAATGAGGCAACTATGGGTTGTATTAATCAGTTTGATTCAAAAAAATCCTACCTTTCCAATCATCATACTAATCATTTTGGCCTGGATTATTATGCAGATCGCAGGGGCACCTCAATTAACTACATCGATTTTATGTTTTATAGTTACAATATTGTCGTGGGCAATCTACATCAGTAGAAAAGATTTTGGAGAAACAGGCTTAACTTTCATACTCGGTCTTTTTACAGTCTTCTCGGTTGATTGGAATACTGAAACAGCTGCTCTCTTCATAACTTTTTTCTTATTCTTTACTATTCTGATAATGATGACATATTCAGTTAGATTAGCTGCTGATAAAGAATCCATCCTCACTCAGGCAGCGATTTATTATAGCCCAAATTCAAGCACCAGCATTATGCGAGAATTTGAAAGGATAGTTTCATCAAATTCAAAGCATGGAATGCTTTCTATAAATCAAAGGTCTGCGATAGTCAGATTTTTTGCTTTTAGAAGAGTACCTTTGGACCATATGTCCCGTCTATTGGATTCAACCGAGTTAATTTTTGTGGTTGCAGACATTGAGAGTATGCTAGCTGCAAGATTTATACATTCGCTTTATCTAACTCTGCAATCGATGGACGGTGATGAGTTCAAGGAAATTGGCATCTTCTTAGATAGAATTATTACGATAGCATGTTCTCCTACAGAATTTTTCCAAATATTTGATGCTACAAAACGATATCTACTAAAGGGTACAGTAAATAGACAAGAATATATTAAGATAATTGATAAACTTTTCAGGGATGGCTTTTCTGTTGAGGATATTGAAACACATTTCATTAGTGAGTTCGAATGAATTGGTGTCTAATAAATGTTTGTAGCAGACCTACCAAGAGGAATCGGAAGATGAAAATATTCGATAAATATATAGTATTAAGTATATTTTAACTGTCTGATAGGGGCTGCTACGAACGCAAGGGTGATGGATACACAGTTTAGGAAGAAAGGAATTATGAAAGAAATTGGTCTTATAATACTTGGTTGGTTACTTGGAATCTTCAGCGGTCCAATAAATGACTACTTTCAAGATAAGCGAAAAAGAAAATCGATTAAGAAAGGAATTGTAATAGAACTCAAGGAACTGCAAAGAATTCTCGCATCTGTATGCCATACGTTTAGTGCAAGGAGTGGAACACTCAATAGAGCTCTTATTGACAAACTTGCAATAATTTTTGCTCAATATAAAGGTGATACAAACGCTGAAGAGTTTGGGAAGAAATATCAAGAGTATAAAAACCTAACTGATTCCCAGCTTAAAGAAGCTTTGAATCTAATGAAAGCAAATCCGGGGATCGCGAAGACTGTAGGACCAATTTCTTTACCGTATCTCCAATCAAAAATCTCTGATCTGGTAGTTTTTAGTGAGAAAAACCAACAGCTCGCATTAGAACTAATAAACCATATCAAGATTTATAATGAGATTGTGGATCACTGCTCTTATTTTTACAAACTAACTTTCGATAACATTTCGTCTGACAATCATAAAATAGCCATTTATGAACAAGAACAAGGCTATAAAAGAATAGGTGACAGGTCTGAATACGTCATAGATAAAATTAACGAGTTTCTTAAGGAAATAAGCATTTAGCAAACGCTAGTAGCAGATCTGAGATATGGGATTACGTAGCAGAAAATGAGCAAAATATACAAGATAAACAAAGCAGTAGTCTGACTATAGTTGCTAAAGTGTTATGTTGTTAGATCGATTATAGCTAATTAATATTTGTTTTAAAAACTTCCGATAAGCCCTTTTTTACGAAATTTACCTTCTAATCTTCATTTTATTCTTTTGGGGAGTATAATTATCTTTTAGGATTATCAATGACTAACTAAAAACAATCTACGACCCTAAATCTACATATTGTTTAAAATCTCAAGACATGCCTCTTTCAGCAGCTTTCAATTGAAACCGCTATAAGAAATTGAATATAGTTTAGATCGTGAGCTTTGGAGGATTTGTATTCTTGCTCTTAAGCTGATAAGGTTGATCATTCTGCCGTATACTCACTCGATGTTTTTCCTTAACCCAATCCATTACTTCCTTTAAACTGAATAGGAGAGAACCGCCAAGCTTGTAATGGGGAATTGTTCTGGCATAACACCATTCTCGAACAGTACGCTCCTTTTTCCGCAGGACTGAAGCAATTTCAGCTACTGTCAGGAACTCATTATTTCCATTCTCATCCATGCTTAAGAACTCTCGTCAAAGCCCCTCACCATTGTTAAATCAATGTTTCTGATCCCATCTTGCTGATTGGTTGTTTCCCTGATTGTAAACCTGGTTGTACGTAACAACCACTACAATTGCATTAAGCCCTTTATCTCCAACGGTTCCTGCAATTTATAACCCCGTATTTCCTTCCTTCTCCCTCCATTATATTAATCTCACACCCCTTCCTTTTTTTCACCCCATCCATCCATTTCCTTTTTCATCCAATCCATCATTCCCTAGCTATTTCTCTCTTCTTCATTTTTTCTCACCCTACCCAATCCCAACGCCGCCCGCAGGCGGGGTTAAGGCCATGCAAGTACTGAATTCGTCATCTCCCAACACCCAGAATTGAGTGCTTTTTTTCTTCTTTTATATCTGCAATATTCCAAATCTCATCAAATACAGTATTTTGATTTATTGCTTCTCTTTCCCCAAACCATACGAATTTTTCAATTCCCCTTAACGTCAGTTCTTTTCTCAATATCTGAATCCGCCTCTTGTTATTCATCACAATCATTACCCTGAATCCTTTAAACGAATAGTCAAAGGTTCTGTTGTATCTTTCAAATCCTTTTTGTCGTTGATAGTCTCTGTAGAGCATCATCTTTTTCATCACAGAATATTTTTCTGTCCTCTCTGATACCAGTTTCTCTGTCGCCAAATCCAGTTCAATAAACAGGAGTATCTTTTTCTTGTTTGTTGGATTTTCCAAGCATGTGACAGCATCTGGTATAAATCTTTTTTCCTGACCTGATCCATTCTGGTTTGTGGCCATGGCCACATCCTCAACCACCCTTTTAATTACCCCCTCCTCATCAACCACAGCCCGATATTCGGGTACAAAGCCAACCATATTTACTCTAGCTGAGTTTTTGCATGCCAGCTCAAATGCAATCCTTATGTCGTTAAGCTGTAGTGTATGTAGTATACCTGTGTATGACATCTTGGGCTTTCTGCCATAGTGGTAGATGTATTCTCCCTTGCCACTCTCGACGAGCAAGACCGGATACTGAAACCTTTTGACTAATCCTGCTTCCCAAATATGCTTAAGTCTTGTCTGTGCTTTTTGCAGGGTAGGGAAGAGGAGCTCCTTGATCTGTGATGTCGATAACAAGTGATAGTTTTCTACCAAACCAGGGATCTGAAGATCCCTTTGAGTCAGCTTGAATTTTTTAACTGAAGACATTTAAAATCTCCTCGCAGATTTCTCCCACCCACCCCATATCTTTTCCACACTTCTTGCCCCTAAACCTGCTGCAAAAGCTGCCAGGGGGCATTTCTGATTGATTTTACTTCTTTTACAGAAATACCTGTAAGCAACTTTTTCCGCAGATTGTTGGATGTCGGATTTTCCATTCATATGCTTTATGTTTCTAGAATTCATCATATATTTCCTCGAATAGATCATCACCACCTGTGTATGAGCTTCGCCCTGTTTGGCTCACTGACTCTACACCGCTGGCGCTGTACAATTCTCTTTTCATCTGCTGCTGCCTTTTCTTGAAAGCTGTATCTTCAGCAAGTCCATTCTGAAATAATCTTATTTGGGCTGGAAACGCCTCTGTAAAGCCTCCTGCCATACGAATGATAGCCTCACCTATGTCAAGATGGTGTAAGGCTTTCTCCTGCTCAGAATCCAGCCCCATCGCACTGGCCATTATCTTAATTTCTGTCCCACTTCCCAAGTGGAAGGCCAGTTTCAATCGCGAGTTATTCAGAATTCCCTTGATCAATACAGAGGGCTCCTGCGAGAGTGCCACAATTCCGATGTTCAATGATCTGGCTTCATCTACCAGCATTGAAATCATCGAGGATCCAATCTTTTTCACATTACGTTCTTTCTCTGAATTGAATAAACGATGTTGACATTCATCATAAATACGTAAAGTCAATTCATGATCTGAATTATTAAATAGACGATAATAGAACTCCCATATAAGCAGAAATTCCAGCATCCAGGATTCCATTTCACTCATAAGACCAGCTGTCTGAAGGATATAATTTTTTGTATTCAAATACGGAAGCATGTCTGTATTTGCTGAGACCACATCGCCACAGGCATGGATAAGTAACTCTAACCGTGAAGCAACAGTGCTCATTGTCACCAAATCCTTGTAATAAAACTTGTGTTTATAATTATTTACAGCAGCTAAAAGATCAACAAATGTAGGACATTTCCCTTTTTGTCTTTGTTTTGAAATCAGTTTTAGAAACAGTGATTGGGCACCTTCCCAGAAGTTGAAACACTGAGCCATGTGTCCGATGACAGTCTGATCCCATTCTCTTTCAGGCACATTAGGTGGAGGAAGCAGCGGATTAAATTGCAGGTCATCCCATCTAAGTAGAAAAAAATCCGGATGTTTCCTTGCAATGTCCTCATATTCGGCCTTTGGATCACTGATCTTTATCGATGAAATCCCCGCATCAATGGCCTGTTCAATCAGAACCTTGGCAAAATTAGTTTTTCCACTTCCAGAAGTACCTGTTGCAAGAATATGCATAGGGATCTTGTCCACATCATATTGAAACATTAGTCCATCATTGCCAATCACGTCACCCAAGAACAACTCACCATTTAGGTCTCCTAAACTCGGTGCAGCAAAAACATTATCAAACAGAGCAGAACCGTCAAAATTGGTGACCAGATATGATTTCAGGACAGCAGCCAACCTTATATCCCATGCAATCGATAGCCGATACAAACAGTTTCTTACAAATGGGTGATCTATTAGCTTACCTTTTCGGGCAAAAGATTCGAGAGCAGCTATCTCACGAATTATCTGAGGTTTCTGGGTTGGGTATTTTTTCGTATTCATCACTAAGAAGTATTTGAAACTAATCCACGATTAAACCTTTCATTCGTTTCCATAAGAGTTTGCCCCTGTGTTCAGAGCAAATGGTCATTCCATTATTAAGAATGATCACACAATAGTCGCATAGCTTTGCTCCACACCAATCACAGACATACAGCGAACACTGAGCACATATCATATGGCCGTAATCACACATGCCACCAACACCTTCTAGACCACCTGGCAAATGCCCACAATCCAGTATCTTTCCTGTGCGTTCTCTGTATAGAAAGGGAATACCATTTTCATCTGTTTTAATAACAGATATCTCCTGTCTCACAACATTTTGTGTTCCATATTTATCAATTACAATATCTCTGAATAACTCATTGCCTACACCACCATACATGTCCTGCTGAGCAGCGTTTCTAAATAGCATTTCTGCAAAATCCTGATCATCTTTGCTAAATGAATCTTTCATGGTATCACAGATCCTTTCCAATCAGCATATATTGCTGTTATTATCCCTCAAGCTTTAACAGCTTGTGAAAGCTATCTATCATAATGTTGTCGACGGATGAGCCTTTACCAGAAACACCGGGCAGCTTCAGCCTTGCGGCTGTGGAAGCAATCAAATATTGGATTTCAGGTGCAGTTCCTTCGAATTCAGCCTCTTTGGTCCACTCACGGTAATAGCCAGTAAGCCTATTACCAATTTCGATAGTTTCAGAAAATCTTACTCGTGCCATGATTATCTCCTTTCTACCATCTATTTATCTCGCTTAGTCAATGTCGATATCAATTTTGTGTTTCCGGTAATCTCCTGTATCAGGATCTTCTTCATACTTGGTCCATGAATAGTGTTTTCCAG
This sequence comes from bacterium, assembly GCA_013202895.1. Taxonomy (GTDB): domain Bacteria; phylum Fidelibacterota; class UBA8477; order UBA8477; family JABMPR01; genus JABMPR01. The sequence goes on from JABMPR010000294.1 coordinate 9,759, forward strand.
AACCTGGAATGATTGGTGGATATTTCGACACTGGTTTATCCACATCTTTTCCACTTTTTCTAGTGTCATCGTCTTCACTATTTACGATCAGCGCCATGCATACTGCCGCAAACGCATAAACCAAAAGATTAACCATGATTGTCCTCCTTCTATAATAATGTTACGATATGTTGGATATTATTTACTTACAAGTGCAGTTTTGTATGTAATTGTATATATTAGTGCTAAATTGTGCTAAATTATGTAAATATCAAATGAGTGATAGGTTTATCATGAAGACAAAAATCGATGTACCACCTAATTTTGGAACCTGGATTCGGAATTTCAGAGTTGTTCAACATAATATGACACAGAATGATTTGATTATTAAAGCTGGGTTGGGAAGGAGAACCCTGATAGAAATTGAATCAGGAAGTTCAAAAGGTCATTTTGAATCAACAATTCAAGCCTTGGCTAAGGGGCTGGAAATGCCCATGATTGAATTGATTTCTAAGATTGAAGAACTATGGGATGAACAGAAATTGTTAGGAGATGACACGTTTAATTTTGGTTCAACATTGGAAGCATTTACTGAAATTGATGATTGTATCAGGCACTTAATCAGGTCCGTGGATGGAGATTTGAGAAGAGCTCATCCAGATATTATTAATGACTCATACAAAGAAATCATGTTCGCTCAAATATCACAAAGATTCCCAAGTTTTGAAAAACCACTATCTGATTTTTCCACTTTTTTAAGTGACCAGAAATTATTAAAACAAATTTTAAAGACATTTCCCGAAGAGAACCTCCTAATAAATGTAAAAGATGATTTTAGCAGAATCCAGTTTACACGAAACAATGATAGTCTGATTGTTGAGGATCCAGAACTATTTTGGGATTGTTCTTGTCAATCTTCGTTTGAAAAAGGTTCTGCACCATGTAAGATTCATAGCAATGAAATGGGTGAATTAATTGCAGATCTTTTTAG
>JABMPR010000295.1 GCA_013202895.1 bacterium
CTTTAGTGGGGCTGAAATTATCGCCTCTAATCTCTAACTATTAGCCTGCATCAGGAGGCAGAAATGACTATAAATATTAATGTTAAGCACATCGTTGGAGGCTTGTTATTGATAAGTATTTTAGTCAGCTGCAACATGTGGAATGCCTGGTTTGGTCGAGAAGAGATCAATTTAGGGGAATTTATCACCCTGCAGGTTGAAGAACCTATTGAGGATCAGACCACCCGTTGGGTTTTTGCTCAGCTCCCAGATAGTAGTAAAATCGTTGGATTCCTACCTTCCGATACATCGAATATGGTCTCGTTTCAGCCCGATTTAGCTGGGGAATATGATGTTCTTTTACAAATCACGACCAATGGTGAAACTGAAGAAATCAGCTATTTTTATGAAATTGTTGTAGCCGAAGATAGTTCACTGATTAGCCGAGAGATCCCTGAACATCTGCTTGCTACAGAGAATACTGAAGATACGACTGTAACCGATACTCCTTCTGTTGTCAGCTATAATGGAAGCGGTGATAGCCGACCATACCTGTCCAAGGTGATGACGCCCGGTCAAACTAAATCTACTGTGAATCGGCGTTCTAGCGGAACGAGGAAAAAATCTGTAAGAAGCACAAAAACTCAAACCAGCAGGGGTAATTTGATTCCGCGAGCTACAAAGACCTACACTATTCAGGTTTCATCCTGGCCCTCCCTCGATGAAGCGCAAATAGCCTCTCAGGAGTTATTGAATAAGTATGGGATTGACAGTTATATCCAACGTGCTTTTTTCAAAGATAAAGACGAAATTTATTATCGACTCAGAGTTGGAAACTTTCAGGAGCAACTGGATGCAGAGAATTACGCAAAAGAAATCCAGAATATGACAAGTCTGCCTGTGTGGGTTGACTATGTTCGTCAGGAAATGTAACAATCGCTTAGTATTATTTTAAAATATCGGAGAAATATTCATGCTTGAAACTCAATTATACTTCAATTTAAAAGACTTATTCCAAGCTCCACGATTAGCTTTAGGAAGACGAACACTGGTCATGCTGGAGGCTATATTTGCTTCCTATTTAGCCTATGTTACGATGACCTATGTGGCGCTGTTGATTGAGGGAAATTCTTTGGGGAGTATCTGGAATAATTTCCATCTCATGCCAACATTAAGCTTCTATTTGGCCACTAGTGCGGTTGGGCAAGTGTTTATCGCCTTAGCCTATGCCTTTTCTATTATTGTTATCTGGCTTGGAATGACGGCAGTCGCCAAAATCACAATTAAAGAGTATAAGGGCGATCTCTTTTATTCATCACGAGATGGTTGGAACTGGGCGATGAAAAACTGGTTCCCGGTCTTTTTTGGACCCTTATCAATTGCCATTGTGATCGGATTCTTCGTTGCTCTGGCTGCAGTATTCGGTTGGCTTGCTCAGTGGCCGGTACTCGATATCATATTCTTCGGTTTACTCTTTGTTATTTTTATGCCAACTGCGCTATTTCTGGTTTTTTCTGCATTGGCCTTGACTACAGGGCTATTTATGTCACCCAGCATTGTTGCCTGTGCTGAGGAAGATACCATGGGTGCGATGTTCGGGTCTTATACCCTTCTGTGGAATCAACCAGTTCGACTGATCACATATACACTCATCATTGTTGTCACTGCCTTCATAGGCTATCACCTATTCTTTCTGCTTATTATCTCGGCCTTCAATTTAATCGATATGGTGTTTGGACATGAATGGGTGATGGGCAATGCCTATCTAGCTGTTAAGCAGGTTGGTCTTGATCTTTTTGGTGGTTTTTGCTTTCTCCCCTATTTTGACATTCATGCCCATCTTTGCCATGGTGCAGGAGCTTGTGAACCTATTCTTGGTGGATTAGGTGGTTGTAGCCCTGTTGCCGCGGCTTGCGCCCCAACCAGTGGATGTGGTGGTTGCGCATCGGCAATGCCCATGATTTCCCCAACGGTTACTCAAACCATAAGTGGTGTTTTTGTGGCCATAATCTCCCTTCTAGCGTATTTTGCGGTTCCAGCCTATGCCTTGGCTACCCTGGCTACTGGATTCGCCACATCTTTTATTGTGCTCACCAAACATAAAGATGATCAGGATTTAATTAAACGCAAAGACGCAGATGAACGCGCCGAAGCTGAGGCTGCTGAAGAAGAGGAAGCCGAGGAAGGCTCAACTGAAAGTGAGGCATCCGAAACTGACATTTCTGATGACAAGGAGGAGTAGTAAGACAATCTTGTTCTTTTAAAATAATCTTTATAGAAAAAAGGCTGAGATATCTCTCAGCCTTTTTTCTATCCTTTTTGATGCCTTTTCTCTATCAGTTATGAAACCAATCAGCATTGTTTTGCAGAGCACGTGGTTTCCCAATAATCTCATGCAGGAGGATCCCTTGCTGAGCAATTGAATAGGATTTAAGCATCTGATCCAAAGTGAACCCTTCCCTGGCACTCCCACCTGAGACCGAGGTTACCTCCATTGTATGCTTATGTTTATGAGAAGGCGATCCTTCCATAATAGGGACTGCGTCATCCTCCTCAATATAATAATCATCGGGCATATCTGCTTCGACAGCTGGAATGACAATGGGTTCTTCATCAATTTCAAACAACTCCTGTTTTAGTCGCTCGAGGATACCAGCCATAATAGGTGATCTTCCTGAAGAGGGTTTTTTAAGTGACCCACTCTTCGGTTTTTCTGTTCCTGATGATCGCCCCTGAGCCTTCCTTTTCTTTGCCCAAGCGGTAATGGCCAGGTACAAAATAAAAATAACGAGTGGGCCAATATTATCCATGCGGATAGACCTTATTTTGTTTCCGGTTTATTGGGTCCGGAAATATTCCTCCGCATAGAGGAATCAGCCTGGATATTTTCCATCCGGTAATAATCCAGAATTCCAAGGTTGCCCTGACGGAAGGCTTCTGCCATGGCTTTTGGTACTTCGGCCTCGGCTTCAACCACCTTGGCCCTCATCTCCTGAGTCTTGGCCTTCATTTCCTGTTCCTCGGCTACGGCCATCGCGCGCCGTTTTTCTGCTACAGCCTGAGCAATATTTTTATCTGCATCAGCCTGGTCCATCTGCAAAGTAGCCCCAATATTCTTACCAACATCTACATCAGCAATATCGATTGATAGAATTTCGAAAGCTGTACCAGCGTCCAATCCTTTTGCCAGAACATTCTTCGAAATAATATCAGGATTCTCTAGAACCGCCTTATGGGAGTCAGATGATCCAATTGAACTCACAATACCCTCACCCACTCTGGCAAGAACTGTCTCCTCCCCGGCACCACCGATGAGACGATCGATATTGGCTCGTACTGTCACCTTGGCAACTGAGAATAATTGAATTCCATCCTTGGCAATTGCAGAGACTCGAGGAGTTTCGATAACCCTTGGATTAACACTCATTTTGACGGCGTCCAAAACATCTCGACCAGCCAGATCGATAGCAGCGGCACGTTGAAATATTAATGGAATATTTGCTTTATCGGCAGCGATTAAAGCAAGCACGACCTTATTTACATCCCCACCAGCAAGGTAATGAGCCTCAAGAACATTGGTGTCCATTTCCAAGCCTGCTTTTCGAGCACTAACCAGAGAGTTAATGATCAATGGTGGCGGAATTCTTCTTAAGCGCATTCCGATAAGGGTTAATAAGCCAACATAGACCTGTGCTGCTGCTGCGCTTATCCACAAGCCAATTGGGATGAAATAGGTAAATAGTACCAGGAAGGCTACTACGCCTACCAGGATAAACATTAATGGTATTGCTTCCACAGTTCCTCCAGATTTATTAGATTAAACTTTTCTTTCAACAACCACGCGGTTTCCATCTACCCTAATGACTGTTATCTCTGCATCTTTTTCGATAAAATCACCAGGTGTAACCACGTCCAGTCTTTGCCCATCAATAAGGGCCGTACCAGCTGGGCGCAGCATGGTTAGTGCTGTTCCACTCTTGCCGACAAAACTGTCCAACCCCAGGCTCCCGCTATAGCCTTCTGCCTGTGTCTCGCTTGCTTTCAAACTAATTTTCTGCCATGCTTTAGATTTGAGCATCCGTTTAATCATCAGACCGAAACCAAACAGACCGCCAATAACGGCTATTGTCAAACCCCATAAAGCAGAATTAATGTCGGTAGCGGATGGTGCTTCTGGAAGAAGCATGGTAAACATAGCATAGATCATTAAAATGATTCCAAAAATGCCAACCACCCCAAAGCCCGGGATAATAAAGGCTTCAATGCCAAGCAAAATTATCCCACCGACCATGAATAAGAGTTCCATCATACTGGCAAGGTTCGCGATTAAGGATGTTGAGAAGAATAAGAACAATGCCAGTAGTCCCACACTTCCGGGTACACCCCAGCCGGGACTTTGGATTTCAAATATCAATCCAAGAAACCCCAGGGTCATGAGCAGTGAACTCACGATCGGATCGGTCAAGAAACGCACAATGGCTTCAGACCATGTGGGTTCCACTCTGGATACATCCTTTTCTGAATATCCAAAATGCTCAAGAATTTCCTCTAAGGAATTCATTTGATAATCCGCCATACCGTATTTTAAAGCAGTAGAAGTTCTCAGAGTTACTAATTTGCCGCTATTCGCCCCTTCTATGTCATCTAAATAGAGGGTATCTCCCTCAGATGTAATCAGAGTATCTATATCCAAAGTCTCATCAACCATGGCCATAGCTATATCAGGGTTTCGATTCTTTGACTCGGCGGTTGAGGCCATCTCCTCCCGCATGTAGGATTGAGCTTTTTCTCCTGCTTTCTGGCTTTGTCCATCCACCACAGTGGTCGCCCCCATGGTAGCACCTGAACGCATGATTATGGTATCGCAGGCCAGTGAGATCAGAGATCCAGCAGATATGGCCTTTGTATTGATAAAGGCGATAGTCTGAATATCGGAATTCAATAAAGCATTCTTCATCATCGTAGCTGCATCAACTCTGCCTCCAAAAGTATCAATATCCAGAATGATGGCATCCCCTCCAGATTGATTCAATATGGGAATCTGCCGTTCAAAAAAATATGCTAAGCCCATATCGATCGTTCCTTTTACCTCAATGACATACACCTGTGGAAAGAGAACAACTGGTAACAACAAAAGCAAAAGTTTGCATCGCACGACTAGTCCAATATTAATTGAGTTTAATAACATTTTAAGTAGGTAAAGATAACCTGAGACGGCTTAGCAAAAAGAGGAAATCGGTGAGCCTAACGCTTTACCAAACGCATGATCACATTTCCGTATTTTGTACCAATCTCAATCCTTAGAGGTTCATGTGGATAGCTTTCTGAATACATCATGGCAAGTTGAATCTGGTTCTCCCGAGATTTCTTGGTACTATTCAATGGAGAAAGTTTCCAACCCGCTGCGGAAAAAGGTTTAAATAGTGACGGACCAATAGCTTTCTCAACTGCCAGGTTAAGAACCCCAAAACCACGCCCATCCCACAATCGATAGCGTAGCGTATCACCATGTTGAAAGTGAGTTCTGGAGAGATCGAAAAGTAAGCTGGGGATATCCTTTATCCCCTGAGTGTTCAGTTCATGCTCTTTCCCATTAATACTCACCATATTGGAATCCACAAAATTTACCAGATAGTTACGATGATATGTACCCTCATGAATAGCCTTAATGTGACTTTTGAGTTCACCTGATTCAACAAGGTAGATACTCCTTATGGAATCTGATAATGTCCACAGATTCGAAAGCCAGGGTGAAGATTGAATACTCAAAAAACTCGTCAATACACCTTTCTCAAGATTATGAACTAACTTTGCTGTTCCCGCCTGCACCATTCCATATTTTACTTTGTAAGAATAACTCTGACAATGGCCATTGGCCATAAGAAGCAATAAATAAATCAGTGTAATTCTTTTTACAGTATTCATCGTTTTATAATCTAGGACCAACCTTTAGTACCCTCAAGCTTTTTGTCTATCCATCACTAGTGTTAAAACTAAATTGCATCATGCAGATAAGGCTTCCAAAACGATTCATTATTTTCAGCCTCGTAGGAATTTCAGGGATAGTTGTTAATAACGCGATTCTGTATTATGCAAAGGAGTATCTGTACATTCCAATCCCCATAGCCTCCCTGATTGCAATACAGATCGCAATCTTCAACAACTTTATTTGGAATCACCGTTTCACCTGGATGGATAGAGAAATGAGGGGATATCCAGCTATTCGTAATGGCTTATTCAAATTCACCATGGTGAGTTGGATTGCCGGCGCATTAAACTGGATCATCTTGCTGCTTCTAACCCACTTTGCGGGCCTGTACTACATCCTAGCAAATCTGATCGCCATACTGGTGGCATCCATCCTGAATTATTTCTTAAATGATCTCTGGACATTCCAAAGCCAGAAGCTCGATAGCTAATCAACTCCCCTTCTCGTTCCCATCTGCAAATTGAAGTCGATACAGCTTTTCATAGATACCGCCTGCACGACTTAAGCTTTCATGATTCCCCTGTTCTACAATGTCGCCGTGGTCCATTACCAGAATCTTATCGGCGTTTAGAATAGTTGACAGACGATGGGCGATCACGATAACGGTTCTACCCCTCATCAATGCATCAATTGCTGACTGAACTGCCTTCTCAGATTCAGTGTCTAAGGCAGAAGTCGCTTCATCTAAAATGAGAATCGACGGGTCTTTTAATAGTGCCCTCGCGATTGAAATCCGCTGTTTTTGACCCCCTGATAAGCGAGCGCCGTGTTCTCCCAGCATAGTGTCATATTGCAGCTCCAACTCAAGAATGAAATCGTGGGCATTAGCCCGTTTTGCAGCTTCTTCTACCTGAGATTGGTCGCTATCCATGCCATAGGCAATATTGTTATAAACCGTATCATTGAATAATATGGTCTCTTGTGAAACGATTCCAATCTGGCCCCGTAAACTGGATCTGGATAATTGCCGAATATCCGTTCCATCTATACTGATACTTCCAGCTTGTATATCATGGAATCTTGGAATCAAATCTACAACAGTTGTTTTTCCCGCACCGCTGGGACCGACCAATGCGATCAATTCTCCCTTATGTATGACCGTACTTAAATTTTTAACGGCTTGCATGTCTGAATTGTCATAAGCAAAGGTAACATCATCGAAGCGAATCTCATGCTTAAAGTCTTTGAGCTCAAGGGAATCTTTATCATCTCTTATAATCGGTTCGATATCCAACAATTCAAAAACTCTGCTCGCTGCAGCCACACCAGATTGGATACTGATATTAACCTTAGCTAAATTCCGGATGGGTTGATAGCTTGCAAATAGGATAATTATAAAGCGCAGGAAATCAGAGCTTGTTATAGTACCATACTCTAAGACTTGAACGCCGCCCAACCAAAGCAAAGTAACAGCCATGCTCACACCAAGCATTTCAGTTACAGGTAATGATAAACTCTGTAACATGATTTGTCTGAACATCAGCCGATACAGTTTTAGGGCTTCCCGACCAAACCGTTTTTTCTCATTCCCCTCATTCACAAAAGCCTTGATAATTCGAATCCCTGAAAACAATTCGGAAAAACGAGTAGTTATCTCACCCAGCTGGGTTTGTACCCGAACTACTTTGCGGCGTATGCTTGAGCTGATGATAAATATGAAAAGCGCTGTAATGGGAATAATAAGGAGAGATATAAGGGTCAATTTCCAATCAATAATGAATAGGATTGAGATATAGGCAATGATATAAAGCGGCTCAATTACCAAGGGCTGAAAGGTGGTAGCCAATGCCTGATTCACTTTAAGAATATCATTCATCGCAATGGATATAAGATCACCGCTGCGTCTGTTCTGGAAGAAGCTGAGTGGCTGAAGCAAAAAATGCTCGTACATGAGAAAACGTAAATCCAGGACGACTTTAGCCTGAACATAACCGGTGAATAATTTGTTCCCATAGTATGCGATTGATTTAATAAGATAGCTTACCAGAATGACCAGAGCCAATACACCCAGCGCATCCAATTGAGATCCCGAGAAAAAATATTCGCTGGTCATCTGTTTCAGACGTTCATTTAAATCTAATCCTTGAGTCAATTGATCGGCAGCACCGATAGCTCTTTCATCAGGATTAGAGAATATTGTCGTAATGAAGGATGCTGATAGCCAAAGCGTCAGTGAATGAAAAAGGACATTCACAATTGAAAAAAATATGCTAGCACTAACATGCAGCCAGTATGGTTTGATCAATCTTAATATGCGACTATACATAATGCACTTAGTTTATAAAATCTTGTAGGGTATGGCGAGATATTTCACCCTGGCGTAGAATCTTAAATGGAGCAGTAGTCAGGTCAATCACCGTACTTCCCTGTGAAGGATTCAGAGTCCCAATATCTATGGTCAAATCAACTTGATCTGTGTAATACGAACGTATTTCTGCAAGCATTGTCGCAGGAGGTGAGCCAGCGGGGTTAACGCTTGTTGTTGTTATCGGTCGTCCCAATAATACGGGAAGCTCCTTAGAAATATTATCAGATGGTATTCTGAAACCAATAGACCCTGTCTCTGAGTAAAGTTGTTTTGAAAATGGGTATTCACTTTTACACACCACAGTAAGCGCTCCCGGTAAAAAGGTCCGGATCAATTCCCGCGCATGTTCGGGGAGATCACAAGATATGCTAAACAGTTGATCAATAGAGTTCAATAGAACTGATACTGGTGAATTGCTTCGTTCTTTTAGCAGAAAAAGTCTTTTTACTGCCTCTTCTGAGCAAGCGTCCACGCCAAGACCGTAAAGGGTGTCTGTAGGGTAGGCAATCACTCCTCCATCCAGTAGCACTTGACGAATTTGCTCTTTCTGTAATGTTGAAATTTGCTGGGGCTTATTCTGAAGGTTTAATACAATCATGAATTTTGAGCCACTTTTGCCTCGGCCCGATCCAGATCTCTCCATCTTCGGTGAAACCAAAAATACTGTTCTGGGTATCTGCGAATTTCAACCTCCAATTTGCTGGTAAGCTGCTGAATGATATTTTGTACCCATTCATCATTCAATGTTTCGGGAGCTTCATAGGGAATTTCCTCGATCTTGATCTTATATCGACCACGATGTTGGGTACAGGCCAGAAAAACCAAATGCGGTTTTACTTTGTAAGTCAGAATAGCCGCTCCCTTCGGGGTTGAGGAAGGGTTATCAAAAAAGTCGATTTGGAGTCCATTTTTGCCTTTGAATTGATCACCAACGACTGCGATAGCCAAATAGCGTCTCAGGGCATCTTCAAATGCAGACATCCCTGACCAGGAATTGATCAACTGCAAATGATGATATTCCCTGATCCAGGTTAAAAACCAGTTCACCAGGGGATTTTTTTGAATTCTATAGATCGAAGCAGCCCCGATACCGATTCCTCCTGCGTAGCGACCTGCCATCTCCCAGGATCCAAAGTGACCGGTAAAATAAAGTATGGGTTCATTGGCTTTTTGTGCGGAAAGCACATAGTCATCAAAGCCAGGTGCATCAACAATGGAACGGACTTTTCTCTTGCTAATCATCCACAATTTAAGCGTGGATATAAATCCCTCTCCCCAATGGCGATAGCAGCCTTTGATTATCGATTCCCGCTCAGCATTAGAAAGCATGGGAAAAGCTCTTCCGACATTTCGTTCAGCGGTCGATTTCCGCTTATTAAAAAACCGGTAAGCCAGCAAACCAAGCCCCCTGCCTAATCGCCAGGATAGAGACCAGGGAAGTACAAAAAGTATCACGTTCACTATAATAAGAAGAACAAACTCCAGCGTATATCTGATATAGCTGATAGTGCTTATCGATTTATGTTTTGGGGCAGCCATAACGACGCTTTTCAGATTTAAAGGCGCGCAATATCCTGTATGGTGATAAACAAAACCAGGCCTAAGAGAAAGAACATACCAACCTGCTGGATGACCAATTTCACATTCAAAGGCAAGGGTCTGCGAATAATCCCTTCAATACTGATTATCAGAAAATGTCCACCATCCAAACCGGGAATGGGAAGTATGTTAATAAAAGCCAGATTGACACTGATAATTGCCATGAAGTAGAAAATTTCAAGCCAACCGCGTCTTGCCATTTCACCAGCCATCTTTGCAATCATTACAGGCCCACCGACCTGATCCATATCTGTTTCCCCTGTGATCATAGACCAGAGAGCACGAGCCATGAGCGTCCCAAATAAATAGGTGCTACGGGCACCGTATTGTATCGATTCTGTAAAACTAACGTCTTGATGTTCCAGAACTCGACCAATACCGATCATCCCGATGTCCAGAGTTCCTTCAGCCGTGGGAACTGTTTCCTTAACAACCAGGATTGAATCAGAACGGCGAACACCATTACTTATCCACTCGACCACGATGGTTTCACCTGGAATCTTTTGAACGATAGATGTGAGTTCTTCCCATTCGTAAACTGATTGTCCATTCACAGCTACAATCTGATCTCCTTCACGTATTCCAGCCGTTTCGGCAGGAAATACTTCTCGTGCTTCTGTGCTCACCATGGAACCAACAAAAGTCCCATCAACGGGATTCTCTATACCACTTACTAGCACGATACCACTAAAAAGGATAAACGCCAGGATGGTGTTCATCAGCACTCCACCAGAAATAGTCAGGAGCTGTTGCCAACGTTTTTTACTATTAAATTCCCATGACTTGCCAGTGATCTCTCCATCCATCGATTCGTCTATCATACCTGACATTTTGACATAACCGCCAAAAGGAGTCCAACTAAGGGCATATTCTGTATCCCCAGCTTTGGGGTGTTTGCGACGAATCCGATACTCTATAGATTGGGCATCTACGAGTTTTTGGATGAACCAGGGTATAAATAATTTTATCCAAATTCCATCAACTTTGTTTTGAATGCTCAATAAGCGGGGAGGCATACCAATGGAAAATCGTTCCACGCGAATGCCAACCATTCGAGCGATCATAAAATGACCTAGCTCATGGATCAGGATCAGGATGCCGAGTGTAAAAACTGCAGCAATAATAGTTATCAGCGTATCAATCGAGAAGAAACCCATTTAGTTTCTTTAACTCCTTTGTATAAAAGCTTGTGTCCACTTTTCCAGCGCTAAGATATCATCCAGGTCTGGGTGTTCAAGGAAATCATGGGCTTTAATTGCTTTTGTTATCATTTCTGGTATTGCCGTAAATGGGATCTCTTCTTTTAGAAATCTATAAACGGCTTCCTCATTGGCGACATTCAATACCACAGGCTGGCTGCCACCTGCCTCCAAGGCATCAAAGGCTAATTGAATGCATTTGAATTTCTCTAAATCAGGTTTCTCAAATGTCAGAGATCCGATTTCAGCCAGATCCAGCTGCTCCCAATCCTGTTGGAGATGTCTGGGATAACTCAGGGCATATTGAATGGGAATTTTCATGTCGGGAAGACCCAATTGGGCTTTTACGGAACCATCCACGAACTCAACCATTGAGTGGATGATACTCTGGGGATGGATGACAATATTGATTTTCTCCACTGGAAGGTCAAAAAGCCAGTAGGCTTCGATGACCTCAAGCCCTTTGTTCATCATGGTAGCCGAATCAATGCTAATCTTTTTTCCCATTGACCAGTTGGGATGATTTAAGGCTTCAGCGACCGTAATTTTATTGAACTGCTCCCATGGTAAAGTTCTGAATGGCCCTCCAGAACCAGTAATAATAAGACGTTTGATATCTTCTTTGGCTTCACCAGTCAGACATTGCCAGATTGCGCTATGCTCACTATCTACTGGAAACAGGTTCACTCCTTTCTCCAAGAGCAATCTATTGATTAAATCGCCAGCCATAACCAGGCTTTCTTTATTGGATAGAGCCACATCAACGCCTGCCCGAATACTGAGAATGGTGGGTTCCATTCCGGCACTCCCGACGATTCCATTTAGCATGGTACTCACATCATCTCGAGAGGCCAATTCAAGTAGTCCTTCTCTCCCCTTCAGCACTTCAATGGCTGGAAGCGCACTTCTGACAGTCTTGAATTGACTTTCATCGCCAATGACGACGGCCTTAGGCGAGAATTCATGAGCCTGTTCTATAAGAAGATCAGCCTTGGATTGAGCGGATAAATATTTCAATTGAAAATGATCGGGATAACTACGCACGACATTTAGGGCATTCACGCCGATGCTACCTGTTGATCCCAGTACTGAAAGCTGCTTGGTCATTGCTCTACTTAATCCCTTTTTCCAAATCTAATTTCGCAATTAAAATCAATTGCAAGAGTTTTTGAGTCAAAGGGTAGCGAAAGTGAACATTTTGTCAAGTCCATAACCATCCAGGATACAAATGGAACGATCTGGTTGATGCTTTTATTGTAATCTGGTATAGCCTGCTCATCATCGATTAAGATATGGTGTAAATCCATAAGGGCCATTGCACCAACGTCGACAGTTTTATATGAGCGACTATATAGGGCATGAACTTTGATATCTCTTTGGGTATAAGCATTTCCATATACTTTATTCCAGCCCAATCCGATAGCCCGATTGGTATTAAGATTATCACCAGGGAATTGCATCTGAAGCCCCGTGCCAACTGAAAAACCGGGTGAATCATCGGACCACTTGGCAATTTGAAACCACATATTATACCCCGGATTTGGATAAATGGACATACGCACACCGGGAACGGCGTAACTGCCATTTGAGGTCGTATTCAGAATGCCCAGAGCGGCTCTGAACCCCAGATAATGATCGGCACCGTTTACTGGGGGAAGATTTGCAATCAAGGCAGCAGTTTTTAAATCTGATATTAAGGATGCTTGGGTTTCAAAGTCTGGAAAGGATTCCCCGGCGAATAGAATTGTGGTTGATATTAATAGAATGATGTTACGGATGGAAAAACTACAGGACGATGACATAAGCAAAGTCAATCAAGCTCAAAGGAGAATCCTCTTGCCCGATTACCCTCGGATGATTCCGCGGGTGCTTTCCTTGATAAATTCAAGAATTTCATGAATCTCCGGTGTGATGTCCATATTTTTTTTAATGTCTTCAACAGCTTGGGAGACATTCATATGACTTCTATAAATCCTGGTATATGCATGTTTGATATTATTAATCGCCTCGCTTGGAAATCCCCTACGATGAAGACCGACTGAATTTAAACCATTATAGGTAAGAGGTGTATTGGAAGCCCGAATATACGGTGGAACATCTTTTGTAATGCGGAAACCACCAGCGATAAAGGCGTGATTTCCAATCTTGACAAATTGGTGAATAGGTACGGCCCCTCCAATAATAACAAAATCACCGACTTCGACATGACCACCCATATTACACGAGTTCGCGATAATCACGTTATCGCCAATAACACAATCGTGCCCGATATGCGAATATGCCATAATCAGAACATTGCTGCCAATAGTTGTTTTCCATCTATCTGTTGTTCCACGATGAATGGTACAGTATTCTCGGACAATAACATTGTCACCCAGGATTGTTTCTGTTTCCTCATGAGCATATTTTAAATCCTGAGGAATCTCACCGACAACGGCACCATTAAATAATCTACAGTTTTTTCCAAGTGTGGTACGGGCTCCGATAAGAGAATGTGCTTTTATGATACAACCATCGCCAATGGTAACATTTTCTTCGACAATTGCGTAGGGTCCAATACTGACGTTTTTTCCAATTTCTACGTTGTCGGGACTTATCAGAGCAGTTGGATGGATGCGGGGTGTCATGCTTTATCTATCGACTAAAGACGCCATAAGATCTGCTTCAACAACCAATTTGCCATCAACAAATCCCATACCCCGTAGTTTGGCCGAACGTAACCGGAATTTCAACAGCTCTATTTCAAAAATAATCTGATCACCAGGTTCAATAAGCTTGCGGAATTTTACATTATTGATAGCGGAGAAAAACACCAGCTTTTTCTCAGGATCCTCTCCGGCATTTAGTAATAAGGCACCACCTGCCTGAGCCATAGCTTCCAGAGTTAGCACGCCTGGCATCACTGGTTTACCAGGGAAATGTCCCTGGAAAAATGGTTCATTCATGGTAACATTTTTTATTGCTGTGATCTTTTCTCCAGGTATAAAATCTATAATTCTGTCTATGAGTAAGAAAGGATAACGATGCGGCAGAATTCGCATGATTGCTTCAGTATCAAAAATAATCTGGCGTTCCCTGGGTCTTCTCTGGAAACGTTTTGCTAAAATCTGTTTCTCATACTCTTTTTTCAGCAAACGCACCAATTCAACGTTGCTTGCATGTCCGCTACGTGCGGCAGTGATGTGTCCCTGGATTGGCATACCCAATAGAGCCAGGTCGCCTATAAGATCTAGTATTTTATGACGCACGGGTTCGGTTTTAGAGCGTAATTTCTTACCGTTAAGTATACCATTCTCACTTTGGACCAATTTTTCTTTGATGTGAAATAATTTTTGCAGCCGATCCAGTTCTGATTTCTTAATCTTTCGATCAATCATAACCAGCGCAGTATCAGCAGTACCACCTTTTATGAGCCCCTGTTCTTTCAACTCTTCTACTTCGTGTAAAAAACAAAAGGTTCGAGCTGGTGCGATCTGTTCTACAAAATCCTGTTCCAGTGAGTAAAAGGACATGTATTGGGTACCTAATGACTGCAATTTGTAGTCGATCAGGAATGTGACTCTAAACTGATTTGAAGGGAGTGCGTGTATATCCACACCTTTTTCAGGATCAGAATAGGTAATAGTTTTGTCAAGGATCAAATATTCTCGGGTAGCATCCTGTTCCTCAAATCCTGCCTCAAGCAGAATGTCTACAAACTGGATTGCACTGCCATCCATCACGGGTGGCTCTTTATTGTCTAGCTCAATTAGAATATTATCGATCTCGAGTCCACTAATAGCAGCAAGAACATGTTCAGTTGTATGAATTCGTGATCCATTATGTTCTAGAGTGGTACCCCGAGAAATATCCACCACGTGGTCAATGTCAGCTGGAATCGGTTTGGCATTGGGTACATCAGTTCGTAAAAAGCGAATGCCCGTATTCTGAGCGGCAGGTTTAAAGGTCATCCTGGTTTGGACACCAGTATGAAGGCCGATACCTGCTATTGACACGGCTTTTTTAATACTTCTTTGATTTTCTCTTCTATCCTGCATTTATCTCAAAACCTCATATTCTCTGCATAGCATTCACTTAGGTTTTATTTATTTGTTTATCAAGCATTTTAACAACTTTTACTAATTCAGGTAATTTTTGAATTAATGCCTGAATTTTTAATTCTTCCCTATGCGAACGCGCAGGAAAACCACTGACAATGGCACCATCAGGTATATCTTTGGTAACACCCCCTCTGCCGGCGATAGAAACATCATCACCCACATTTAAATGACCAACCACACCACTCTGTCCACCCATCTGCACTCGATCACCAAGGACCGTACTTCCAGCAATCCCGATTTGACCAGTTAGAAAGCAGTTTTTTCCGATGCGAACATTATGGGCTATATGCACAAGATTATCCAGCTTCGTGCCATCACCAATACTGGTTGGTCCAATGGATCCACGATCAATTGCGCAATTCGCACCAATTTCTACATCATTGCCAATGATCACATTGCCTGTTTGAGGTATCTTCTCAATTTCACCAGATTCTACAGCGAAGCCAAATCCATCACATCCTAAAACAGATCCGCTGTGGACGATACAGTTCTTCCCAAGGATGCTTCCCGGGTACAGAACAACATTTGGATGGAGATGACAATGATCGCCGATCTGGCTGTCAGCACAGATCACAGTATTACTTTCAATAACTACACTTTCGCCCAGTTCAACACCCTCTTCGATGACAACACCTGGACCAATTTCCGCAGAATCTGGGACTGAAACTTCTGTATTAATTACTGCGGAGGGATGTATTCCAGGTCGAATGGCTCGATCTTGATGATTCAAGAGCCGCAGAGCTTCCAGCATACTTTGTTTAGGGTTGGATGATCTCAGCAGATTTGGAAAGTCAATTTCCATATCCTCGGAGACAATTAAAGCCGCAGCCCGTGTTGTTTTAACATATTTTAGGTATTTTGGATTCGAGAGAAAGGATATTTCACTTGAGTCGGCAAGGCCAATCTCATTAAGTTTTGAGACCTCAACACTCTCATCACCCTCGAGTCTGGCGCCAAGAGCCTGTGCCAGGTCACCTAGTTTTATAGTCAAAGAAATGACTGGCTCCTTATTTCTGGAGCTCCTCTAATACTTTTTCGGTAAGATCATACTTTTCCTGGGCATAGAGGATATTTCCCGCGACGGTATCAAAAATAAAATCATAAGAACCATCTTCACCAACCTTTTTAATAGCAGTGTTGATTTTTTGAAGAACAGGATCAGCTAACGCTTGTTGTTTTTGGTAAAACTCACCCTGAGGTCCCAGTTTTTCAACTTGGAATTGTTGAATTTCTTCAGCTAAACGGCGCATGTCATTTTCTTTTGTGGCACGATTACTTTCGGTCATCAAGAATTTCTGACGCTCATAGTCCTGCTGCATACTATCAAGAGAAGCAGCCATATCGTAGTACTGCTTTTCCAATTTCCGACCCTCAACTTCGAGTTTGCTTTGTGCTTCACGAAATTCCTCGAATTGGGAGAGGATGTATTCAGAGTTGATGTAGCCAAACTTCTGTCCAAAAGCGGTCAAAGATAGGCTTAAAAGTAAAATCAAACGGATTGTAGCTTTGTTCAAAATAGTGTCTCCTTAACCAAAGTATACTAAAATTGCTGGCCGAAAATAAAGTGATATTCCGGCGATTTCCA
>JABMPR010000296.1 GCA_013202895.1 bacterium
AACATCATTTTGATCAACAAAGGACATTTCAATATCAATTTGGGTGAATTCGGGTTGACGGTCAGCGCGTAAGTCCTCATCCCGAAAGCATTTTACAATCTGAAAATATTTGTCAAATCCAGAAATCATCAGGAGTTGTTTGTAAGTCTGGGGAGATTGAGGCAGGGCGTAAAATTTTCCGGCATGAATGCGGCTGGGTACGAGATAATCACGAGCACCCTCAGGCGTGGATTTCATGAGTACCGGTGTTTCAAACTCCATAAAGCCCTCTTCAACCAGTAGACGACGGGCACTTTGATAGGTGCTTGATCGGAGTGCCATAAAATTCTGTAATTCCCTGGTACGCAGTTCCAGGTAACGATATTCCAATCGCAATTCTTCGCTCCCGCTTTCACGCTCTGAAACCAGAAAAGGTAGGGGTTGTGCTTCGTTGAGAACTTCCAACTCGGAAACGACTACTTCAATCTCACCCGTTGGCATTTTAGGATTGATATTCCCAGCTGGGCGATCTTGAACTGTGCCTTTCACAGCAATTACATCTTCCATACCCAGACGTTTAGCGCGGGCAGCCATTTCGGCATCCAGATCGGGGTTAAAAGTGACCTGGGTTTTTCCATAGCGATCTCGCAGATCCAGAAAGATCAGACCACCATGATCACGGTTTTTAGCAATCCAGCCATTCAGGATGACTTCCTGCTTTATATTTTCCCCAGATAATTGACCGCAGGTCACCGTTCTTTTCAGTCGCATACTCGCTCCATTTATTAAAATCAGGGCAATGTAAACCGCGATGAGTTCACATCAATGCCTGACATAGCCACTAATTAACTTTTGAGGCTTCATTCAAAGCGCTTCCTCATTAGATTGGAGGAGATGATTATTCGTCAAAAGAAACGAGTATCCGATAATGCGAGAAAGCATATCACATGACCCAGAATCATGCCGTAAGTGAATGGATTATAGAGGAACTGACTCGCCTGGGGGTAAGGCAATTTGTGATATCTTCAGGTTCTCGTTCTACACCACTGACAGTAGCGGCGGCACGCAACCCCAATGCAGAGACTACCATTCATTTCGATGAACGTGGAGCCGCATTTTTTGCCCTGGGACATGCTAAAGCGAGTGGAAAACCGGCTGTATTGATTTGCACCTCCGGGACCGCGGTAGCAAATTATCTGCCTGCTGTGGTTGAGGCTTCAATGGATAACATAGCCCTTGTTATCCTCAGTGCCGATCGCCCCCCCGAACTTGTAGATGTAGGTGCCAATCAGGCCATATTTCAAAAAAACATCTTCGGATCTTATCCACGTATGTTTAAAAATCTTCCACCACAGGATCAGCACACGTCAGAGAAAGAGATCCTCAGGGATATTGACGATCTATATGATACTGCAACAGGTTTACGACCTGGACCGGTCCATTTGAATTGCCAGTTTAGAGAGCCCCTTCTGTCTGAATTCAGTGAACAGGAAGCTTCCCCGTCGTCAATATCTCAATGGGCATCCTCAGGCCAGAGATTCACCAGCATAACGCCAGAGCCTGCCCCAGATCTGACACAGGATATTCAAGCTATAAAGGACAAATTAACGGCGTGTCAGAAGGGAATCATCGTCGTAGGAAGATCTGTTCATACGCAGTATTACGATAGCATAGTGAATCTGGCCCAAACGCTTGGGATGCCAATCTTTGCTGATGTACAATCAGCATTACGTTTTAGAATCCATCCCAATATCATCAATCATTTTGACCTGATTCTACTGAATGAGATCAGGCTGAAAACCAAACCTGAAATGGTGATTCATTTGGGTGGTGCCTTCACCTCAAAACGACTCCTCAATTATTTCAATGATCCATCCATTTTCTATGTTTCAGTTAAGGAAACCCCGGAACGTATTGATCCCAACCACCAAGTGGCAGTGGCACTGATAACAAGCTTTGACAATTTTTTTGGTGCTATTGGATTAGAGGAAAGAAGTGGCGAACAAAACTGGCTGCATGCCTGGCAAGGCGCTGAAACTCAAACTGTGGATGCCATATCCAGGCAAATGGATGGGGTTGCTAGCCTCAATGAACCTGCTGTGAGTAACAGTATTTCCAAATTAATCGGGAAGCAGCACTCGCTGATGCTGGCTAACAGTATGTCCATTCGAGAGATGGAGATGTTTGCATCTCCCCAGGGTTTTGCCGGTCAGATTGTGGTAAACCGTGGGGCCAGTGGAATAGATGGCTTGATTGCCACGGCAGCTGGTTTTCAGTCAGGGTCAGATCAACCAATGACCCTGCTCATAGGAGATCTGGCAGTCCTCCACGATCTGAATTCTCTGTCATTACTCAAAAGTTCTCAGCAGCCAATAACCCTGGTCCTGATCAACAATGATGGAGGTGGAATTTTCAACTTTTTGCCTGTTCGTTCTGAAACAGATATCTTTGAGCCCTTTTTCGGCACGCCCCATGGCCGAACTTTTGAAAAAGTTAGTGCAATGTTTGATCTGGCCTATGCCAATCCCGGCGATTTGGATGAATTTCAAAGCAGCTACTCTAGAGCTATTAGAAGTGATCACTCAAGCATTATTGAAATCCGGACCGATCGTTACAAGAACCTGGCACTTCATCAACAAATTTTCGCAGCCCTTAGTGAATCCTGAACAATCCAGTTTTAAATGGCACCTGGAGGTGGTTGGAAAAACTGACAACACTCCCCTGCTCTGGCTACACGGGTTTATGGGTTCTGCCTTGGATTGGCTTCCTATGGTAGAGACTCATTTCACCGATTTCTGTAATATTCTGATCGACTTACCTGGACACGGAAAATCGCAACTTTCTGAATCAAACGACTATCTGAGACTTCTGGATAGTCTCATGGATAAAGTCACCATGGCTGGGTTTGAGCGAATTATACCCATTGGCTACTCCATGGGTGGCCGGCTGGCATTTCATCTGCGGGAGCGGTACTCAGATCATATTCCAGGGATGGTGCTCATATCCAGTACACCAGGCTTAAAAACCAGGACGGATAGACAACAACGTAGAATAGCTGATACAGAATTGATGAACAAATTAGATCAAACCGGAATTGAAACCTTTGTAAAAGAGTGGTATAAGCTCCCCTTGTTTCATAGCATCCAGCAAGATCAAAAGCTTCTGGATAGTTTGCATAAATCGCGGCTTATGAATAAGCCGTTTCAACTGCGCCGTGCAATCGACCTGCTGGGAAATGGTGCCCTGCCATCTCTATGGGAAAATCTTCCTGAATGGCAGTTACCCATATTGTTATTGAGCGGTTCAGAAGATGCTAAATATTGTGAAATAAATCAGGAATTGGCAGTTCTGCTTCCCAGGTGTGAGCATGCAATTATTGAGGGTGGAGATCATGCCTTCCATCTAGAAAAACCATTGGAAACAGCGCTGCTTATAAGACATTTTCTGCGTGAATCAATTGAAGGAGTATGACGTGACACCAATAAATTGGGAAACCACCGGCGAATACACTGACATTCGGTATCATAAATATAATGGAATTGCGAAAATTACAATTAATCGACCTGAAAAACGCAATGCATTCCGGCCCCTGACTGTGGTGGAGATGAGCAAGGCCTTTGAGAATGCCCGGGAAGACCCTAAAATCGGGGTTATCATACTCACTGGTGAAGGGGAAAAAGCTTTTTGTTCGGGTGGCGATCAATCCATTCGCGGTGATGCTGGATACAGGGACAAACAGGGTGTACATCGCCTGAATGTATTGGATCTGCAGCGTCAGATTCGTACACTGCCCAAGCCGGTGATCGCCATGGTTGCAGGCTACTCTATTGGTGGTGGACATGTTTTGCATATGGTATGCGATCTGACTATTGCTGCAGACAATGCGATTTTTGGTCAAACTGGTCCTAAAGTAGGCTCATTTGATGGTGGATATGGTTCCAGCTATATGGCTCGGATTGTGGGTCAGAAAAAAGCCCGCGAAATCTGGTATCTTTGCAAGCAGTACAGCGCCCAGGAAGCTCTGGATATGGGGTTGGTCAACACCGTTGTCCCCTATGCGGAGCTTGAAAAGGAAACCGTATCCTGGGCGGAGAAGATTTTAGAGCATTCCCCCTTGTCGATCAGATTGCTCAAGTCAGCTTTTAATGCGGATCTCGATGGACAAACCGGTCTGCAGGAATTGGCCGGGAATGCCACCCTGCTGTATTATATGTCCGAAGAAGCTCAGGAAGGTCGCAACGCATTTAACGAAAAACGGAAGCCTGATTTTAAAAAATACCCCTGGCGCCCTTGAGTTCTAACACTCCACCAGGGATCAAATTGTGGGTCCAGGCTGCACGACCATGGACCTTGGGTGTCGCAGTGTCACCGGTTCTTATGGGGACGGTGATTGCACATACTGAAGGCGGAATTCAGTGGCTTGCCGCCGTTGCCGCACTTCTGGGTGGGATACTCATCCAGATCGGAACCAATCTCGCTAACGATTATTTTGATTTTAAAAAGGGGGCAGACAGTGGATCGCGTATTGGTCCCCAAAGGGTTACTCAAGCTGGGCTTATAGCTCCTGGAACCGTTCGCAACGGATTTCTCACCTGTTTTGTACTGGCATTTCTGATTGGAATCTACCTGGTATTCCTGGGGGGTTGGCCAATTGTTATAATCGGGCTAATTTCGCTGTTTCTGGGGCTGATATATACTGGTGGTCCCTTTTCTCTGGCTTATAATGGATTGGCAGAATTACCGGCCTTTTTATTTTTTGGTCCCATTGCATGTGCCGCGACGACTTATGTTCAAACTGGCATCTGGAGTTCGGCATCAATTATTGTAGGTTCCTCGGCAGGCTTTTTCTCAATGGCTCTTTTAACAATCAATAACCTCCGTGATTATCAGGAAGATAGAAAGGTTGGCAAACAGACCTTAATTGCGCTTTTTGGTCGAAGATTTGGTATCTTGGAGTACAGTCTGTCTGTCATGACAGCGACGTTGGCACCATTAGTTCTGTCATTTTTATACCCAGAACGCTATATGGTTAGTATAACGGCTATTACTGCATTCATGGCAGTTCATATCGTGCGTATAACCGCTCAACACAGGGAACCAAAAGAGTTACTGTCAGTTTTAAAGATGACAGCCAAATTACAAGCGATCTTTACGGTAATCTTCATGATTACCTGGGTCGTTTAAGGTGGTAGAAAAGAAATGGGACTTGACGCACCAAATTTTATCGGGATAAAATTATCTCCACAATTTCAAAACATTTCCCTGGAATTAAAATCTGCACGGCTCTACCAGTTCAATCTCCCCTTTAAGAAGGCTCTGGATTTAAAGCACGCCTCGCTTAATCAGCGGGAGGGTCTGATCCTGATTCTCACCGATAAAACAGGCCATGTTGGTCTGGGTGAAATCAGCCCACTTCCTGGTTTTAGCCGGGAAACCATGGGAACGGCAGTCTACAAAACTACTATGCTGGTTGATCGAATGCTTAATTTCGGAGAATTTACAGCGACTCAAGATACTCAGAACAGTCTAAGCTGGAAAGAACGTACGGCACCCTCAGTGGTTCATTTCGGGGTTGAATCTGCCCTCTTGGGTCTGCTTGCCAATGCCAATAGTATATCTGTGGGAGCCATGCTCTATGGTCATTCGAGCAACAAGGTTCCTCTTAACGGATTGATCACCGGCTCGCTTTCTGAATGGGTACCGGCTGCAGAAAATCTGATAAATGAAGGCTACAAAACGCTTAAAATAAAAGTGGGCAGAATAAATCCTGAATTGGAATCACGGGGCGTTAAAGATATCCGACAGCGTGTTGGTCCAGATATAAAAATACGTCTGGATGCAAATCGTTCCTGGAATCTTGAGAGTGCCATCGAATTTGGGAAAAGTGTATATGACGCTGGCATTGATTACATCGAGGAACCTACCACTGATCCGGCGGAGCTGCCCAGATTTTTTGATGCTTGCGGAGTTCATTTTGCATTTGATGAAACCCTGCATGGAATTATTAACCCCACCATTTCGTTTGACTCCTATACCGGTCTAAAAGCCCTGGTTATGAAACCGACCCTCATTGGTTGTACTGCTCGATTTATCACCATGGTGAATCTGGCAATAAATCAAGATATTTTACCTATCATATCTTCAAGCTATGAAAGCGATGTTGGTCTGGCGATACTCAGTCAATTCGCAGCATCCATCACCGGTGATAAGGTCGCCGTAGGTCTGGATACCCGTTCATATCTGGCCGCAGGGACCACCAAAACTCCTTCACCCGTGCAAGATGGTTGGATGCCTGTGCGTACGCTTAAAACTCAGGATCTGGATCTCAGCCATTGTGAATTACTTTACCAGAGCTGATATTTTCCAATGCAACGCAGTAAAAAAGCAATAAAGGACTAGTTAGCGCTACTGGATTACAACGATGAAGCAGTTTACAACCCACCCTTTTCTTGACGCTGGCGATAAATTTCAGCATAACCCGGCTTTGATCTTTGGTAAGACAATACTGAATTATGCTGAATTGCATTCCATGGCTCTCAGAATCATCCAGCAACTGGTGCAGCGGCGCGTCAAGCCAGGTGACACAGTAATTCTGGATGAACTTCCCCAGGCAGATATGTTCATTTCAATTTGGGCCTGTCTCATAGGTGGGTTTATTGCCTTTCCAGTAAACACACGTTTTCCCGAATCCGTCCTGCTTCCTCTGATCCAGGGGGTCAATCCTTCACTCATCATTTCTTCAAGGACCATCATCCCCGAACTCTGTGTCTCTTTTGATGAGCTCCTGGCCCATAAAAACTCCAGGAAGCCATTAATATCAAAGGAACTCGATCTCGAAGCTGCTGCTACTTTGATAATGACTTCTGGTTCAGCTGGATCATGCAAGATTGTCCAACACAGTCATAAAAATCATATCTACAGTGCTCAGGGCTCAAATCAGAATATTCCCCTGGAAGCTTTAGACAAATGGTTACTGACTCTGCCACTCTATCATGTTGGGGGTTTGTCTATTTTATTTCGAGCTGCACTAGCCGGTGCTGCCGTAGTAATCCCAGATTTTCGGGATGAGCTACTGAAAACCTTAAATGATCATAGGATCACCCACATTTCCCTTGTGGCGACCCAATTGCGGCGTCTCATGGCAGAATCTACTGCCGCTCGAACCCTGAAAGGAATGCAGGCTATCCTACTAGGAGGCAGTGCTTTCCCCGAACCACTGATCCGATCTGCTCTTGAGCAAAACCTGCCCATCCATGTCAGCTACGGCTCAACTGAAATGGCGTCACAAATCACTACAACAGCTGCCAGTGATAGATCAGCAACCCTGACAAATTCCGGCAGACTATTGAATGGTCGGGATTTGATTATCTCACAGGAGGGTGAAATCCTGGTTCAGGGAGACACGCTTGCAGATGGCTATATGCAGGGATCCGTCATGATTGATCTGCGAGATGCAGATGGCTGGTTCCACACAGGAGATGTTGGATATGTTGATGTGACCGGAGCCCTGACTGTGACAGGTCGTCTGGATAATCAATTCATCTCAGGTGGTGAAAATGTTCAGCCAGAAAATATCGAATCTGCACTTTGCAAAATTTCCGGCATCACCCAGGCAATCGTTCTCCCGCAGGCTGATTCTGAATTTGGTTATCGTCCTGTTGCCTATCTGCAGCTGGAGTCACCCCAGCCTTCCCTCCAAATGATTGCAACAAAATTGAAGAAATCATTGCCCAGTTTTATGATCCCAACAGTCTTTTTTCAACTTCCTCAGGAATTATTAACTGGCCATCTTAAAATCTCCCGGTTGGAATTATCTGAATATCTTATTGCTGGAAACAAACATTTGCACTCACTGACTTAATCTCTTAATTAGCCAGCATGGAAAATACTGGCAGCCAATCTAAAAATTCCCGACTCGATTCCTTTATCGCCAACCCGCGAAAAGCGATCTGGACGCTGGGCTTACCGGTCATGATGGGCATGGCTGTCCAGACCTTATATAGTATTGTTGATATGCTTTTTGTTGCCCGAATATCGGTGAATGCAATCGCGGCTCTGGGTTTTAATCTGCCCCTGTTCTGGTTAGCCATGGGCATTAGCTTTGGTCTTGGAACCGGTGTAACTGCGGTGATCGCCCGGTTTATCGGAGCCAAGGATCATGAGTCGGCAACCAATGTTGCGGAACATGGACTGCTTTTAGGTCTGGTTATTGGTGGGATTTTCAGCGGGATTGGTCTCCTATTTGGTGAAAAGATTCTACAGACTCTGGGGACACCCGATGTGTTAATGGCTGATACACTGGCTTATTTTCATGTCATTGCTGGCGGATTTATTTTTATGATCACAGGTATCTTCCTGCGATCTATTTTTAGTGGAGAAGGCGATACCAGGACACCGGTGAAGATTCAAATCACCAGCACAGTCGTAAATATTGTCCTTGATCCCATTTTGATTTTTGGATTCGATATGGGAGTCCGCGGGGCAGCACTGGCAACGGTGTTGAGCATGCTGGTGGCCGTCATCATGTACTCGCGGGTTATCCTGATTAAAAAGTTGACTTTACTGCAACTCAATTTTGCCACCTTCCAGTTAAAATTCAATTTTTTTAAGGATATCTTTCGTATTGGTATCCCTTCCTCAATCAGCATGATCATTATGTCCCTGGGAGCCGCCTTATCGAATTGGATTCTTGTACATTATGGACCGGATGTGGTCGCCGGATTTCAGGTTGCCGGTCGTTTGGACCAAATCTTTTTCCTGCCTATCATGGCCATCGCAGGCTCACTGGTAACTCTGGTAGGGATGTTTTATGGTGCACAGCGTTTTGATTTGATCACCCGCGTAATCAAGGACGGTCTTCGCTACGGTGTCATAATCGGAATGGGTAGCGGACTGCTCTTTTACATTATTGCACCCTATGTGTTCAAGATATTTACTGATGATCCAATGGTTAATGAGGTTGCCATTAGTGTAATCCGAACCTTTGCTCCAGTTTACTGGCTTATAGCTATCGGAATGATTTCAGGAAGTGCTCTAATGGGTCTAGGAACGGGAATTCCTTCAATGGTGATTACTGCCATCCGTGTGGCTATCGTCAGTGGTCCCCTGGCTTATTATTTTGCAGTTATTCTGGGGAAACCTTATCAGTGGGTCTGGTATGCTTCTGTGATCGCGATTTTTATAGCTGCAGGAACTTCTATCACCTGGCTGTTTGTCCGCACCCGAAGACTAAAAAGAAGTTTAGCCAGCGAGCACAACGCCTAATCCGAATCTCCCTCATCAAGGCTTAATTGAGTGCCGTCAGCGGCACTGATTGTTCTCTTTTGCAGCTCAAGGATTCGATTCACTGGACGTTCAAGAGCCCTGCTGCGGGTTGACATCAGCGTTTCAAATTGATTTATAGCCCGTTTCAAACTGGTTTCCGTTTTCAGCATAACATCTGAAAAATTTTCCCACTGTTTTTGGAATTGTACGACCTGATTCATTATCTCAGTCGCCTGCTGCTCCACAATAAAATTGGAAGTAGCCTGATTCAAGAGTGAGAGAACCGCGTACAGGGTTATGGGCGAGCATAACATAATTTTCTTGCTCAAAGCCACGCCAATTAAATCTGGGTCCTCCTGATTAATAAAACCGTAGATGGCCTCATTTGGGATAAACATCATGGCATAATCGACAGTTCCCCTTGATGTATCGATATATTCACGTTTACTGATATCATTAAGATGTTTCCGAACATCCTGGAGAAAGGCTTTTTTTTCAATAATCTGGATTTGTTCATCATTGGTTTGAAGAAAGTTTTCATAGTGAGCCAGAGGAAACTTAACATCCATGTTGATCTCTCGATCCTTGGGTAGTTTAAAAGTATAATCTGGTCGCTGTCCTTCATCCATGGTGGTTTGTTTGGTATAATTGATATTCTCCTGGAGTCCAATATAACGCAGAATATCCTCAACCAGCCGCTCACCCCACTGACCTCTTTTCTGGGAACTTGCCAACAAGGTCTGGAGTGTCTCAGTCGTGGATCTCAGACGCTGGGTCTCATCTTTTGAGGTCTGCAATTCAGTTTTGAGCTCGGTTGACTTCTGGACGATATCTTTTAAGCGTCCATCCATGTTTTCCAGGGATTTCTGGATCAGTTTCTCTTTCTCATTTAACTGATCCTGATTCTCCTTACTTTGGCCTTTGAACTTTTCTCCGGCCATCTGCAGGAATTCCTTCTGGCTCTCTCGCAAGACATCCTGGGACAAACTTTTAAAAGTCTCCTGGAGCTGTTCCTTCATTTCCTTGAGTCTCTTTTTCTCTTCTTCGAGACGATCCCTGGATTCCTCGAGACGGGTATTGATGCTGGCATTTTGTTCGCGTAAGAGCTGGCTCTCTTCACGAGTTTGCTTGAGCTCAGTTTCTGCTCGCTCCAGTTGAGACTCCAGATTAGCTCGCTCTACTTCAAGACGGGTGATGGTTTCCTGCTCTTTAGGAGTTCCAAAAGAGCCTGTCTTACGTGCGACAATAAATGCTGCGATTGCTGAGAGTACAGCAATTAGAAGTGTGGTAATCAAATCCATGTAAACCTATCTGGATTGCAGACTCTGGAAGGAGTCTTAATTATAATTGACTCGCCAAATCCTGTTCAGCCACAAACTTAACCTTGATTTTATCCAGCTGTTTGATCTCATCATAGCCGACAACAATGGAGTATTCATAAACCTGCTGCATCTCCTGGGTAAATATCCGCATGGCGTCAACACCGGGAATTGCCAGGAGGAGCTGCTTGAATTTGCCCTTGTTATAATAGAATTCCCCTGGTGATTCGATGGGGCGCGGATAGGAATGATAAAAAACTCTTCGACCCGAATAATCCTCTGGTCCCATGGTCACGATGGGAACGATACGCCAATCACCTCCAGCGACTTTCCTGGTAAAATCAGCATCAATATAGCCCAGATCCATAAAGGCGTGACCTTCGAAGGATTCGGTTTGTTCCACCAACCCGGCTCGGGTCTTGCTAAAGTGTTCGATCTCATCCAGAATCCGCGGATTCACCCGGTAACTCACTTTAAAACTTACCAGGACACTATCAGGTTCATATTGCATCCTGAGGGTATGTATATCGTGGATTTTTGCCAGGTAGGGATCATAGGTGATATCATGCCACAGATTTTCCAGTTGAGTCCCCAGTTTCATCATTGATTGCTGTTTAAATTTTTTCTTTAAATTTTCGGTTTCATTCCTCTGTTTGGTATCAAAAAGGGTGGTTAGCTGGTCACTGAGGGCCACACCGGGAACCGGTGTAATGCCGTCAGAAGGCACCGGCAAACGAGTGGATGATTGTGTGGGACTATCAGCCAGGCGCAGTTGAGCGAGCACCCAATCCCCCAGACCATCTTTCCAGGTCAGCAGTTTGGTATAGGACAGGCTATTTTCAAAATGACCCAGTATTCGAGTATTTTTTAATGAAAGTAGATCCATGCGGATAGTAAGCTGCCCTTCGATATAGGAATAGCTGCCCAGAATCAGATAGGTTTCATAATCGGAATCTAGCTCTCTCTGAAAAACAGATTTCCAGATCAGATCCTGTAGTTTATGGGGACGGTCCACCAGGGTCGCTTTGAAATTAGGAATTATGTAGGTTTGGAGATGCTCAGTATCTGACAGGGTGGATTTAATAAAACCCGGGAGACCCTGTCTTAGCCATTCCTGACCCATGTCTGGACCTTGATCCTCGAAGGGTTCTACAAAGACCAGAATATTTTCCTTGGAAACCGGCACAACTTCCTGAGCCCATGTATTCCCCAGCACCAGTCCTACAACAATAACAAGCCTAAATATTTTGATCATATTAACCCCAGATTATCCAGATTTTCTGCCATGAAAATAGTTCGTCGTCCATGGATTATGCAAGCTCCAATCCTATTCGATTTATTGAATTAATCCTCTGATCTCAGGATCTCAGGATCTCCGGACAATATTAGCCCAGGTATCGCGCAGGGAGACAATCCTATTAAAGACCGGCTTCTCAGCCCTTGAATCCAAATCAACATTAAAATAACCCAGACGTTCGAACTGAAAGCGCTCACCCATCTTTACAGATTTGAGTGACGGCTCCACCTTGGCATGCTCAATAATCTCCAGTGAATCAGGGTTTATGTTGGATCTAAAATCTTCACCCTCCTCAACCTTATCGGGATGCTCAGTGGTGAACAGACGGTCATAGAGACGTACTTCGGCATCCACTGCCGTATCTACTGAGACCCAGTGGATGACACCCCTAACCCGACGATCGGTGGGCTGTTTTCCAAGGGTATCCGGATCATATGTACAGCGTAATTCAACAATCTCGCCTGATTCGTTTTTTAGCATGGATTCACATTTGATGATGTAGGCATAGCGGAGGCGAACTTCCTTGCCCGGCGCCAGTCGGAAGTATTTTTTAACCGGTACTTCCATAAAATCATTCCGATCCAGATATAGCTCGCGGCTGAAGGGCAGGATTCGGCTACCGGCACTCTCATCTTCAGGATTGTTTATGGCACTTAATTCTTCGACTTGTCCCTCAGGGTAATTTTCAATCACTATCTTTAGGGGATTAAGGACAGCCAGAACACGCGGGGCAACTGCATTCAGATGCTCACGCACCTGATTTTCCAGAATGGTTACATCCACGATGCTATTGTTCTTAGAGACACCGATATACTCACAAAATTTGCGAATAGATTCAGGCGTATAGCCTCCGCGTCTCAGACCTGAAATCGTAGGCATGCGAGGATCATCCCAGCCATTGACATAGTTCTCATTCACCATGGTCAAGAATTTACGCTTGCTCATCACAGTATATGTCAGATTCAAGCGGGCGAATTCAATTTGCTGTGGATGGTGAATACCTAATTTATCACAAAACCAATCATAGAGCGGTCTGTGATTCTCAAACTCCAGCGTACAAATTGATTGAGTGATGTTTTCGATGGAATCGGACTGGCCATGGGTGAAGTCATACATAGGATAGATGCACCAGGCATTTCCCGTGCGGTGATGATGGGCATGCAGGATACGATAAATAACAGGATCACGCATAATAAAGTTGGGGTGAGCCATATCGATCTTGGCTTTCAGCGTCCGGCTACCATCTGGGAATTCTCCATCGCGCATACGTTTAAATAGATCGAGATTCTCCTCGATGCTGCGATCGCGATAGGGGCTGTGTTTTCCAGGTTCAGTGAGGGCTCCCCTATGCTCGCGGCCTTCTTCTGATGAAAGATCGCAGACGTAGGCAAGTCCGTCGTTTATGAGCTTTAGAGCCCAATCATAGAGCTGCTCAAAATAGTCCGAAGCGAAATATTCCCGATCTTCCCAATCATAGCCTAACCATTTGATGTCCTCTTCAATAGACTGCACGTATTCCAACTCTTCTTTATTGGGATTGGTATCATCAAAACGCAGGTTACATAAACCGCCATATTTCTTTGCCAGACCGAAATTCAGGGCAATGGATTTAGCATGACCAATATGCAGATAGCCGTTGGGTTCAGGCGGAAATCTGGTATGAACATTTTGACCAAAACGACCCGTCTTCAGGTGTTCGTTAATAATTTCTTCAATAAAGTTGGACGGTTTTTCAGCCAGCGCTGAACTGTCGGGTCCGGTTTCTCGCTCGTCTACCATTGTTTCCTCTAATCAATCACGTGTCTTTTCGAGTCAGGGTCTAAATTTTAAATTAGCACATAAAATACGTTTTAAGGATTGATTTAACCATGATGAATTTTGGGGAATTCTAGTCTTTCTTTGAGGTGTTCAGCGGGTCATTCTGACACCAATGGGAATTATGGTTCCTGGTGTTCCTCAGCCAGTTTCAAAGCCATATCAATCCGATTCAAACAACTCTCCTTGCCCAGAATTACCAATATATCAAACAGCCCAAAGCCAACCCCCTTACCAGTGAGGGAAACACGCAGAACATGAACCAACATACCCATATCCTGTTCCTGGTCTTCCAGAAAGCTACGCATCATGTCTTCAACAGCTTCTGCTGAAAAATCCTCTGCCCCAGCCATAATAACACGGAATTTTTTCAAGAGTTCGCGTTGTTCCGGGGCATTGACAACCCGCTTACGTAAGACCTTCTCTTCGTATTCCAATTGATTATCGTCCTGAAAAAATTCTGCGTAATCAAGGATATCACCAGCAAATGAAATCCGTTCATTGGCTGCCGCAAGGACAGCCGCTACCTTAGCTCTGGTTTCCGTATCCGCTGGGGAATCCACCAATCCGGCTTTTTCAAGAAATGGGATCACCATCTCAAGTTTCTCTTCAATGGGCAAACGCCACATATAACGACTCTGAAAAGCGGTCAATTTCTGGGGATCAAAACTGGCAGGCGCCTTATTGATGCGGGACAGGCTAAAATTCCGGATCATGGCTTCCCGGGAAAAATCTTCGGTGTGATCATCCAGTGACCAGCCCAGCAGTAGCAGATAATTCATAATCGCATCAGGCAAAAAGCCAATTTCGCGATAAAAATCGATGATCACCGGATTAAAGGTCTCAGGTGATGCTGCAAAACCGATCTTTTGAGCAATCTGCTCTCCATGATCATAGAGAACCTTAAAATCACGATTCTTGAGGTATTTATCCAATTTCCGCTTGCTCAACTTGTTGGAACTACCTGGCTCTGCCACAAAGGGCAAGTGGGCAAAAACAGGTAAATCCAGAGCCAATCCCTGGGCGATAAATATCTGACGTGGTGTATTGGATAGATGTTCGATCGCCCGGATAACATGACTAATCTGGAAGGCACCATCATCAACAACACTGGTAAGATGGTAGAGACAGCTTCCATCTTTACGCTGAATAACATGATCTTGTTCTCCGGACCATTCAAAGGACATTCCACCACGAACCAGATCATTGAACTCACACTTACCTGCGCGCGGCATCTTAAGTCGAACCACTGCTTCACGCCCTTCGGCTTCAAATCGAGCAGCCTCTGCCCCATTTTCAGCCATCCAGTTGCGACTGTAGATAAACGAGTGTTTCTCTTTTTCGGCAGCCTGGCGTTCTGCAGCAAACTCCTCCGGTCTGGAGTAATCTTTATAGGCCGAGCCATTCCCTAATAGCTTTTCAACAGCTGAATTATAAATCTCAGAACGTTTGGATTGAAAATACGGTGCATAGGGTCCATCAACTCCAGGTCCCTCATCCCAATCAATTCCCAGCCATTTAAAGCCATCCATGATGGGTTGAAGGGCACCCTCAATATTGCGAGCCTCATCGGTATCATCAACACGCAGAATAAATTTTCCCCCATGATGACGGGCGAAAAGCCAATTGAATAATGCGGTCCGAACACCACCAATGTGCAAATAACCCGTGGGACTGGGTGCAAAACGAACACGAACTTGGAGTGGATCAGATGTTGTCATATTATTTGATATATATTCTATATTCCCATTTTTTTCTTGTTCTGGCATGCTGAGCTGAGCCTGTACTGAGCGAAGGCGAAGTATCGAAGCATACAGTATTTTCCCTCATTTGAATCCCTTGTCCCTCGACTCCGCCCGCCTTCCGCAAGTATGCAGTACGGCGGACAGGCTCGGGATGAGGGCTCAGATAGGCTTACAAAATCAACTAAATCTAACTGTTCCCATATGGTGTCCAGCCAGATCAAGAGTGACCTCATCTCCCGGGCTCAGGACACCGA
Source organism: bacterium (assembly GCA_013202895.1). GTDB lineage: Bacteria > Fidelibacterota > UBA8477 > UBA8477 > JABMPR01 > JABMPR01. The sequence continues at coordinate 15,674 of JABMPR010000296.1, forward strand.
CTCCTTCAGGTGTGCCGGTGAAGATAATGTCGCCGGGCATCAAGTCAGTAAATTCCTCCAGATAGCCAGGAATTTTTCCCAGAGGCAGGATCATCTGGCTGCTGTCACCACGTTGTCTGACTTCCTGGTTGAGAACCATTGTAAAACGAATCTGATTCAGAGATGGTATTTCCTTGATGGGAATAAAACGGCTGACGATCCCTGCTCCATCAAAGGATTTAGCCAATGTCCACGGTTTACCTGCGGCTTTCAATTCGCTTTGCAGATCCCGCAATGTTAGATCAAGTCCCAGACCAATGCCGGTAATAAATGAGCCTTTATCATTTCGATCCATGAGGATAATAATTTCTGTTTCAAAGTGGACAGCGCCGTGATCCCGGATGAGTTGCTGGGTTCTGTTGATGGGTACCAGGGCATTTAAGCCTTTCTGGAAAACCAGGGGGCGCTCCTCCACTGCATTCCCCAGCTCCTCAGCATGTTTTGCATAATTGCGACCCAAACACCAGATAGTCCGGGGCTGGATACCCTTTTCTTTTTCGGTAAAGTCAAAGACCATAGTTATCTCCGTTTTGGGTTAGGGACAGCCTTATTTTGGGTTTCAATTTAAACCTTCTTTGATACGGGTGGCCATGATAAGTGAGATTCCCGGAACATGAGCAATCTCCTCCACTGATGCATTTTTCAAATTCTTTAATGATCGGAAGTATTTGATAAGAGCGACCCTGCGGGATTGACCGATACCTGCAATATCATCCAGGGCTGAATGGACCATGGCTTTGCCGCGACGTTTGCGTTGGAAGGTGATGGCAAAGCGATGTGCTTCATCGCGAATCCGTCTTAAGAGAATAATTGAGGGGCTGGTTTTTGGTATTCCCAGGGAATCTGATTCACTGGGAAGAAACACCTCTTCCAGACGTTTTGCCAGACCGAGAATGGGGATGTGTGCCATTCCCAGACGTTCAAGCACTTCCAGGGCGGCGCTCAGTTGCCCCTTACCCCCATCAATGAGGATTAGATCGGGTTCTGTGAGTGCTTCTGATTTAACCCGGGTGTAGCGGCGATGAATAACTTCCTTCATGCTGGCAAAATCATCGATTCCATCCACCGTTTTTATCTGGAACTTGCGATATTCCTTTTTTGCCGGTTTCCCATCAACAAAGCAAACCAGCGATGCCACTGTTTCGGTACCACCAAGATGGGAAATATCAAAGCCTTCGATGCGTCTCGGAGGTGCGGCCAGATTTAAATCTTCCTGGAGCGCTCGCACCATTTTGGGAACAATTTCCACCCGTTGAGCCTGCTCCAACGCCCAATCTTTAAGAACCAGTTCGGCATTGCGTTCAGCCAGATCCAGAAGCGTTTTTTTCTCACCAATGCGCGGAACATTAAAGGTGATTTTACTGCCTGAGGCCTCTCTCAGCCATTTACTGATAAGCTCTTCGTCGGCAATTTTATCTGGAACCAATATTTCACTGGGAATAAATGATGCATCTTCATAAACGCGGGTGATCATCCGGCTCAGAATCTCGGGCATATTTTCGTCTTCTGTCCCCCGAAAGCGGAACTGTTCCTTGCCGATAAGCTTCCCGGCACGGATACGAATCAAAATCCCGCAGGTGAGGTTATCCTGGCGGGCAATACCCAGTACGTCACGGTCTTCAAAATCCGTGGTTCTGAGGCGTTGACGACTCACATAGGAACGGACGGCCTCGAGTTGATCCCGATAGCGCGCGGCATGTTCATATTCCAACGCATCGGCTGCCGTCTGCATTTTTTGTTCAAGATAGGCATCTACGCTATCCGTACGTCCTTTTAGAAAATCCTCAACTCTCTGGATCATCTCAGAATATTCCTGTTTGCTGATAAGTCCCTGACAGGGTCCATCGCATTTCCCAATATGATAATCCAGGCATAACTGAACTTTCCCTGCGGCCACGGATTCATCATCCATGCGATAATTACAGCTGCGAACCGTAAAGATGCGTTTGATTACCGCCAGGGCTGCTCTGAGTCCTTTAACATTGGTATAGGGTCCATAGTAGACCGAGCCATCCTTTACGATGGTGCGGGTCACGAATACCTGGGGATAGGCTTCCTTGGTAATGCGGATATAGGGAAAAGTTTTATCATCTCGCAGGTCAATATTGAAACGTGGGCGATGTTGTTTTATCAGGTTTGCTTCTGTGAGCAGGGCTTCTACCTCGGTGCGGGTCACCAGGGTCTGCAGATCCCAGATGCGGGCGATAAGCCGGGCTGTTTTGGGGCTGTCGGGGGTGCCTGTAAAATAGGACTTTACTCGATTGCGCAGGACTTTGGCTTTGCCGATATAGATGATCTTGCCATTTTTATCATAGTAGAAATAGACCCCGGGTTGTTTGGGGAGATCTTTCAGTTTGGCTTTATAGGGTGCAATTGCAGATGCCATGCTGAAAATCTAAAAAGGTGAGCTGGGAAAGCTTGGATTTTATTCAATTGATGTGGTGAATCTTTAATGAAAGCGCTAAGTCTATATCATCTGGATCCACGGATAATACAATGTGTGTTTAAACATTCTGTAAAATAATGCAACTTGACCAAGCGGATCAGCTGTCATACCTTCCGACATTCATTTGCAACCCATTTATTAGAGGGGGGATATGACATCCGTACGGTTCAGGCTTTATTGGGTCATAAGGATTTGAAGACCACCATGATATACACTCATGTATTGAATCGTGGACCGGCGGGTGTTCGCAGTCCTATTGATGACTTGTAAATGGATTTTTATCCGACACTGTATAAAACCCTAAATAAATAATTATTTTGAGTAAGCGGTTGGGTATGAACGGATTAATTGGAACTAGAAAAAGTGTTATGCAGCAAGATCGCTTTATTTATCAGCTTATGCGGACCGCATAATCACTTGTTATACGGCCAAATAATTATTAAGCAAGAGATTATGATATGATACGAGATTATTCACCGCAGATTGATTTCGATGAAGTCTTTTCGTTTATGCGAGAGATTCTTAGTGAGCCACCATATGATGATGCAAGGGAAGAGTTGTTAACCTATCCTGATCGGAAGATGACAGCCAAGGTAGCGGTTGATAATGGCGATAAATCAGTTGGGTTTTGCGCGGCAACCCATCCTTACTGGAATAATATCGCCATCATTGATTATCTTGTTGTGGCCCCTACAGCCAGAAACAAAGGCATCGGTCGTCAATTAATCGCTGCTGTTGAAGCAACCCTTCAAGATAATGATATCCGTTTTGTGTGTGTTCAGACTGCCACTTGGAATTTAGATGGTATTCGTTTCTACGAACGACTTGGCTATTCTAGGTTGACGGTTTTGCCAGATTACTTTGGTGATGGGAATGATGCTGTATGGTTAAGCCGAAGCTTGTTATCACTGTGAAAACAGAAGACGAATAATGACGTATAACACCTTTTAAAAGGTCTAAGTCAATAGAATAAAAGAGCCCTACTCAATAAAAATAATTGATCCGTTTTTTCTCAATATTGGTACAACAAATTTGGCGGTTACCTTAGCTA
>JABMPR010000297.1 GCA_013202895.1 bacterium
GAGTATGGATTATCGAAGCATCCCCCTGCCCCACATCCAGCATGATCAGTTCCATATCACCTGGTCGGAACACAGCTGGCCAGACCAATAAGTTGAACCAGGTTAATATCAGTATAATCCAGAGTTTAAGCAGACGATAACCTTGAATTTTTAGCATAGCAAAAACCGCAATCAGAAGCAGAATTACTTCAACATATTGGATGGATCCAGTGGAATAATATGCCCAGCGGAAACGGGCACATACTTGTACAAATAGAAGCATAAAATCAATTACCCCATCTAACAGTGCTGCCCAAAGCACCGCCAGGGCCGGAAACACTGAACCGAGTAATAGCGAACTAATCCCCGTTGCAACGATTACGCCGATCAATGGTACAACCAGTAAATTGGCAAGCAGGCTAATGATGGGGATTTTCTGGAAATAGTACATCGTTAAAGCCAAGGTTCCCAATTGGGCAGCAAGGGATACCAAAAATAGATCTACAAGGGCATTGATAAAATTACTTAGAATAACTTGCCTTTGAAATTGGACCTTTGGAATCCATGATCGTAATTCTGGAAAAAGTGTCACAATGCTAAATACAGCGGAAAATGAGAGTTGGAATCCGATACTCTTGATCTGTGATGGGTCAATAAGTAATATGAGAAATGCCGCTGTCGCCAATATGTTGAACACATCGGTTTTTCGTTCCAGCATAGATGCAAGCAATATCAGGGCTGCCATCATGGACGCTCTCATAACCGATGCAGCCCCACCAGTAAGAATCACATAACAAACCAGACCTATAATGACAAGCACCAGTTTTGGACGATATGGGAGTCGCAACATCCCCAGAATTGTTATCAAAATAAGTGAAACATATCCTACATGCAGCCCACTTACCGCAAGTACATGTATTACTCCAGTGTTGGCAAAATCATTTTTTGTCTCATCGTTTACGTCGCTGCGTTCTCCCAGTATCAAGGCAGACATGATTCCGGCCGATCGAGGTGACAAGTATTTAATGAAATGGCTTTTTATAGTACCCCTCATGCTATTGATGAAGCGATCAGGGATAAACCCCTCAGCTGTAGACATTTCAACGCTATTTGTATCTGCGATAAATCCCTGTAAAAAGATCCCTTGATTGAAAAGATATTGTTGGTAATCAAAATCGTTAGGATTCCGGCGATTGCGCGGCTTTTGCAAGTTCATTTCAGCAGAAAGTGTATCTCCCATCTGGGGTAGCAGGGCAAGATCTTTTGCGTATAAGATCATACGACCAGCCACAATCCGATTATCATCAATACTCAGCGGTGCAAGGGTATATTTGGGTGTCCCTTTGCGTGTTTCACCAATATCCAGAACGATAGATCTCACATAATAATTCTCAGAGGTCTTTATGGGATAATCTCCAAGAGACGCTGGTCTTGGCATGTCATGGATGAGGAGACGTAGACCACCAGATAGGGCTATCAACAACAGCAGACTCCACTGTTGGACTTTCGGATGAGGAACAAAAGCAAACAAACTTGCCAGCGGAATTAGGCATATAAAGATAATTGCCCCAATTTGGAGGTATTCTTTGGATAGTATTCCAAAAATAAATGCACTAGCGACGACAACCATGGGTCGAGCGCTCGCAAGTGAAGCTAAGCGATCGTTCATTCTTCCTACCTGTTTGGGATTGGCCAAACATAGGCCTTAATGATCGATCTCCCAAGCTGTTTTATTTATGAGGTGGTAAAAGTATCAGGTCGCCAACGTAGCTAGCTCAAGTTTTAAACAATCCGCCTGAATTTTAAAGGTTTTATTCTTCTGTAAAGTTAATTTTCGATATGGCTGCATTTATAGAGCTACTCTCAAATCCGTGTCGCTTTAGCAATGACCATAGTCTCTTTTTGTCATTTGGGCTTGGAACAGAGATATTTTTTAATTTTTGTTTCACCAGGTTTACGGCCATTTGATCAAAATCAGATTCATCTCGGATCGCTTCAATTTCCGGCTCAAGCTCGTCCAGAATTTCGCAGATGAGTTTTCTCCATGGCCCATCCGGCCCTACCCACCGAC
>JABMPR010000298.1 GCA_013202895.1 bacterium
AGGTGTTTGTAAACCAAATGATATCAACTGCTTTTAGACCTGAAAAAAGCGCTCCTCTAACATGGGCTCGAAATTGATTGACCATCCCAGATGCCATGAGGGAGGCCACAACAGATATTTCCCGATCCTGAAGACTCAATCCTCTACGTGATAAGACCCGTCCATAACCATCCTCAATCATCCAGCGCCTAAGATCAGGGTGAAGCTCATCCATAACTTCCTTGAGCCGTTGGTGGTGTTTGCCATAGATAATTCTGCTGGTTTTATTGCCTGCAGTCTGGTGGTCCTCAACATGCTTCTCTGATCCAGTTTGGGGAAAATATCTTCTGACATGTTTGAGCGCTTCGATGGCTTTTGGAAAACCAGCAAACAATAGGGTTTGCAAAACAGCTTCCTCAATAGCCTCCTGATCCAGGATGCCATTGCAGCTGGGAAGCCACTCATCCAATGCTGATCCATCATTAAGTGTTGTTGCAACGACAAGAACGCCTAGGAGCAGCATACGTTTGCGTTGGGGGTCTAATTCTGCGGACAAGCTTTCTCGCAGGATTGAATGGCTGGATGGGGATAGTGCATGCAAAACCATATGCATATAGAATAATAGGGACACAGGGGGATGAAACGTGTATTTTGCACAATACTTACCTAATTCCGCTAAAGGCATAAATAATAATTGTTCTTTGGGATAATAGATCCAGGTCTTTAAAACACTTTTCGAGATGACATAAATTTTTCTGGTATAATAAAGTCGACTCTTGATTGATTAAATGGGCTACGATTTGATGCATCGTTAATAGCATGAAGAAAAAATGAGTCGCTTCACTTTGTGGCATTCTTGCTACTCATAATCGAAGAAATCCATGCGATCCCTGGTTAATCTTTGAGCAAGTGCTGTCTATCGTTCGTCCTTGAAACAAATTATATTATTTGTATGTTGGACGTGATAATGAATCCCTATTACCAGCCTGATATGAGAAAGCTATGATTGAGATTATTCTTGCCATTATCGGATTGATACTCAGCTTTATTTTTGCCGGTGCTGAGATCGCACTATTATCCTCCAATCGACTCCAATTAGAGGTTTGGCAGCGCCGAAAGGTCAGAGGATCTGGTGCTGCCCTGAAAGCAAGTATAGATCCGGAAAAATTCCTCACTGCAACTTTGGTAGGTAACAATATCGCCAACATCATGACAACTTCGTTTGCCACCGTAATGTTGATTCGAGTCATTCCCAGCGAGGGATTGATCTTACTAATAATTTCAGTCAACGTGCTCATTTTCGGGGAAATTATTCCCAAAACCTTATTCCGCGAATTTCCTAACGCGTCAATGCTGTTTTTTGGCCGTTTTGTAGGTATTGCAGAAGTGATTTTTTATCCCCTGACCATACTCCTGGGGTTTTACCGAAGCAAAATTCTGCATAGCGATGAGGTTGAAAGCCTGACGAATCTGGATTCTGAAGAATTGCATCTCCTGTTTAACGATCCGCGTGAGGAGAGTGGAGTAGATGTTCATGAGCGTCAAACCATTGCTAGAATATTCACCTTTAAAAATACATCAATCGGCGAGGTCATGACGCCCCGGCCAGATATTAAGGCGGTAGCCATGGATTTTAGTATGCAAGAGGTTGAAGCTGCTTTCCTGGAATCTGGTTATTCCAAATTACCTGTTTATGAAGATACTATTGACGACATCAAGGGGATCGTATTTTTGCATGATATATTCAGGGGGGCTACAGAACTCCGGGAAGTAATCCGAGAGGCATATTTCGTACCAGAAACCAAAGCAGCAGATGAGTTACTTGGAGAAATGCAGGAGAAGAGCCTGTCTATTGCCATAGTTATTGACGAATACGGTGGGACGGCAGGACTCATTTCCATGGAGGATCTCTCAGAAGAATTGTTTGGGGAATTCACAGATGCCTTCGATGAAGATGACTCTCCTGTTCAGAAACTGGATAAAGGTCTTTTGGTTAAAGGGAATGCTGAAATCAACCTGCTGAATGACCAATACAATTTTGATATCCCGCCTGGAGAATATGAGACCCTGGCTGGCTTTCTGATTGAAAGCCTAGGTCACATTCCACAAAAAAATGAGCAATATCTTACTGATTCATACCGCTATGTAATCTCATCATCCACCGCCACCCGCATCGAAACTGTTTTCATACAGGAGCGCTGAGCAGCGAACTGACATGAGTTTTCTTCCACTCATTGATCGCTATCTGGTCCGAGCTTTTTTTTCCACTATGTGGACCGTTCTTATTGCACTTGTGGGTATTTTCACGATTGCCGACTTTGTTGAGAAGATTGACAACTTTGTTGATGCCGGGGCCGGGACGAACCTCGTTCTGGTGTACTATGGTTATAGTCTCCCTTACTTCATCGATATGGCTTTGCCCATGAGCATGCTCCTAGCAACGGTCTTCTCTCTTGGGACTTTGAACAAGCACTATGAGATTGCTGCGATGCGGGCGTCTGGAATCAGTATGTTCAGGATTGCTCGCCCACTACTAATTCTGGGACTTTTTTTTACGATTTTCCAATTTGTATTTCAGAATCTGGTTGTCATGCCTTTCAATCATCAACAGAAGGAGATCACCCGAAACGTCCTTAAACCAAAAAAAAGTCCAAAAAGATTAAAAGAAGTTGTCCGACAGGATCTTAATGGGAACATCATTGTAATCAAATCCTATGATGTGAAAAGCAATGTGGGCAGAGATATCTCCATACTAGCATACCAGGATTCCGGGATTACAGAGCGCTGGGATTATTCCCGGCTCGAATGGGATGATTCATTGCAGGTGTGGAATAAAAATGAAGGTCTGAATCGACGCTTTGACGCCCAGGGTCGACTCCTGTTTTCTCAGATGAGTCTTAATGATGAGCTACCCGTTACCCTTACCCCCACCGATATCCAGAAGGAACAGATCCGGCCGAATGAGATGAATATCTTCCAACTTGCTGACTTCATTGAAAAGAAAAAATTGCTTGGACTTAATCCTCATCGCTGGCTGGTGGATTATCATTTTAAATTAGCTTTTACTCTGACTGGCTTCATCGTCATCTTTTTGGGAATCAGTTTTGCCCTTCAGGGAACCCGGGAGAATCTGGCTGTGGGTGTTGGTAAAAGCGTTGTAGCTCTTTTTATATTTTATATTTTGCTAATTGGTGGTCAAAAGATCGCCTACAATAGTACCATGCATCCTGCTATTGCAGTCTGGTTTGGTGATCTGGTTTTATTTATCGCTGGAACCTGGCTGTTTGTAAAAACAGCTCAAAAATAATTTAGCCACGGTCAACTCACTAGATCATTCTTTCAGAAATGAGTCCAAATGGACTATCATTTCATCCCAAAATATGCGTTGAATAAATACTGGAGAAGGGTGACTAACGTTTGAACTGAAAACTAATTCCGAATTCCACACCTTCGGCAGTGGTAAGTGACATCCCCCCCAATAATTTGAGAGCCAGGTCAGCGTCAAACCAGAGTAGGTGAAATCCAGCTCCCAGTGAGGCTTCCCTTCCGTAAGGGCCTCCAAAAGCTAAACCAGAACGAATTGGAATCATCTTGAATCGAATCCATTCTGTTGCCAGAGCCAAGCGCCAGGATCGATCTGAAAAATAATAGTCATCCAGACCCGCAGATAAATCAGCCAAGAGCAGAAAATCTTTTTTGAATTTATAGCTGACTCCGACGCGGAAGATAGTTGGATAATTCAAACGAATACTATCGGGGGTGGCGACCACCGAATCCTTGATTGAAAAAATACTATCCGGATTTGAGAGAAATCCGCCCACATTTACATTTTCCATTGCTAATGAATAGAAGGTACTGGCAGAAAATTGAGAGCTATCTGTAGAGATCTGAAGAAAATCTCGAATTGGAACAATGCCTTCGATTATCCCAATATTCCTGGCAATATAATTGTCATCATTGCCCCAGTTAATGAATCCAATGACATTGTTGACAGCAAGACCAAATTGCAAGTCACCTGCCAATCTGGTACTAAAACCAAGATCAACGGCTAAACCATTGCCTCCAATGGCGCGAGTGTAACGGTAAAAGCCATCAGACTCCAGACCAGTAGCTTTTGTACTGAATGTATCACCGGATGAATCAACTCCGGCGTAACCGATTCCAGCCAGATATTTAATGGTCGCTCCCACATTGTACTGTTCGAAGGGGATGGCAAAGGAGAATCCTAAATTTGTAACCATGAGAACATCTTGTGTAATAGCCAGATCAAATGATCGACCGATCTCATTCCCATCCAAAAGGATCTCAAACATGGCCAGGGGAAGCGAATTTTTCATAAAGTACTCCACACCAGCAGTGAAGGCATAATTACCGATTGAGACATTAAGAACAGGAATTGGGACACTCATACCGAGACCGAATGCCAATCCGTCTGCCGGGATTTGTGCCAATAACCACTCTTTATGAGTCATGTCATATCCTGGTTTGGGGAGTTCCATATTTATTGGATCACCATTCTTATCTCCGGTGAAATACTGGTTGAATAGTGCCAGGGACATAAAATTATTTGAGGCGGACATCCTAAAATCCAAAAGGTCTGCACTAAAGCTTAAATCTTCGGTAAAGCCCAGATTTGCAGGATTGAATCCCACTGCGGATATCCCTCTGGAGGTGGTCGTATAAGCATTGCACAATCCCAGGCCTCGTGCATCAATGTGGGCTTGACCATAGCCAAGAGAAACAACGGTCACCCAGAGACATAATATGAGGAAATGTTTTCTCACTGGGTACTATCTTCCTCAGAACTACTAAACATGGGACCAGAATTCATGATAAACTGCATAAATGCAGTTACATCAATTCCAGCATTAAAGGGTAATAATGCAGGATTGGGGGTCTCATTGAGAATGAATTTAGTGGCAATATAATGATCTTCCGCAATAATCAACCAGCCCAATTCGCCATAAGCTGAAACATCAAGCATGAGCCACAATTCAGTGCTGTTCTCATTAAGCTTGAGATTATAAAGACTATCCGCAACGGTAGGTGCACCTAACTCGAGAGCTAAGAGAGCAGAAGTGACGTCAGTATAACCAGAATCAGATCGAGCCAGTACAAAGGTGTCTAAAAAGGCATATTTGTGATGTTTGAGGGTACCATAGGTCGAATCTCCCATAGCATCATCCAAATTAAAATCTGCTGAATAGGCGTATTGACCCATGCCTTCCAACCCGGGGATAACAATACCAGTGCTTGGATCTGTAATTCCTTCCGGGATTATTAGCTGCAAACTTTTCACGGGGGGATGCATGATGAGTGTATCAAGATTAAGCTCCAGGGTATCCGCTGCTCCATCCTGATCGAGATCGGCCGAGACCAAAACTCGGTTTTCAAGACTATTGAAAAATGGGAAATAAGGCAGATCTGAGACCAATATCTCCAATCCAAAGCCTAAGCCAATATCGCTAAAAACAGTGGTATTGATGGTTGAACTGATGAGGAGATCCAAATCATCCGGGATTCCATTGCCGCCGACCAATTGCTTTATTGTGCTGGAATCTAATGCTGCCATTTTCGTGAATGTGGGTGGCATAAATTCAACACCACTCGCAATGCTGAGCAGGAAGGGAATCTCAAATCGCCAGGTGCCCGATATTTCCGACCCAGCAGTGATTGAGCTCAAACCGTCTGGAGATATCTGCGCATCACCCCCTACTGATACCCGATCAGGCATCATTGCCATTAGATCTACGATATTGTCTGCATCAACAAAGTGTTGGACAATTTCTTCTGTATCATGCACCGATTTGCGGACATAATCTCGACTGATTCGAATCACAGTCTCTACAGGCAAATCTGCAGATCCTGATTCAAATGTCACCGAATCAGGATTCAATTCAACAACGACACTATCATCGCCGCGATGTCCTTTTACCTGAAGACCTAAGCCAGGATTTACACCAAATTCATTGTGAAGTTTTATGGCGAGGATAGCCTCTCCAAAGGTGATTCCACCAACTAGACCTGGGAGACTCAGGGGTTGTTCCTGGTCACTTATTTCAAAGCTGATATCGAAGAGCCCCGTAAGATCTTGTATTTTTAAGGTAGTCATTTCCACATCAACATTCATTACCATTTCATCAGGTGGTGGATAAGGAATGGATACTGGACCACCATCTGAACTGAATTCTATCTCTGTTTCTATTAGCAGTGAATCCAGGGGAACATCATCGCCAGTGGTATTGCTGATTAAATGCCCATCTAGAACGACTATCGTGTCAGCAATGGCATTATCCGGCAGATCAAATTCCAATACTTCATACACTCCGGCATCAAGTAAGACTTGATTCTCGTAGAAATTTCGCAGTTTGATTCTCATCGCGGCGATATCAAGACCCATTTTATTTTCAATGCGGATATTCAAATTGTTTGTGTCAGGATTGTCAACCCCGTCTTTGAAGCTTGCGGTAACAATTTCGACGCTAAAGCCCTGACCAGACTCATCAGTTGAGCTGGTATTCATTTCCTGCTTATAGATCATGGTTGTATCGATCATGTTGACTTCCATGCTCTCAAAGCCATCGATATCCATTGAAAAATTGTAATGAAAAAATGGTTCGACCCCTTGAGGGAAAAACAAGGTATCGTCGTTTGATGCGTTAATAGTTCCACCAAATTCAAAGATCAGACTATCATAAACGGAGACCCCTGCCAGGGAGGAGGTTTTTGTGCTATCCTCCCCATCGCGCATGTACTGAGAAATTGTATTGAAATGGTGGTTGTGCAGATGAGTAGTATCACCATTCGCTTTCTTTGTGTAAACGATTAGACCCGTATTAGATGAGGTTAACGGCATCTGACTATTTATGATTGAACTAATGGAACCAGTTGATATGGTCACCGACTCAAAACTTTCAATTGGGGCACCAGCTGGAAGGATTGAAGGATCGGGCAATAAGGCAAAGCCCTTGCGGAATGTAGGTAACTGAGCTTCAGGAATGACGATAGTGGCATTCATTGTGTAAACGAATGATGTATCACATATAAAAGTTGAAGGTGGTTCCGTACATTCTTCGCATCCCCCTTCATCGGATGGACGGGGGATTCTTCCAACGATTGTTCTCGAATATCCTGGCAGATATACATCCTCTGTGGCATTCAGATTGGAAGGATTGTTCCCAAATGTGAAATAAATCGTATCACTCCTGGTTTGTGTGATGCTTTCACATTGAGCATCAGGGATATCATTGATGATTAAATCCGCGATGTTAAAACCCATTTCTGACATCGTGATAATTGTATCAATGGGTCCTACGTGAATCCCGTCATCCAATTCCGCTGGTAAAATTGAGGCTATATCAATGGGACCTACACCAAGAGGCATAGGCTCCTGTCCAGGGATGACGAACATATCTTGAGGAAGCGTGATAGGAGGTAGATCATTTTCAAGAGTTATATACAAACCACCAGGATAATCCGCCAATGTATCGGGAAGCAGGATATCCATAAGACCATCACTATTGGTATCTACTGAATCACCGTATACCTGTATGGTTCCCGTTGTATCTGAGCTTAACAAACCTTCAAATGGATAATTCTCCGAGACTAGCGGAATGGTCAAAGTGACCTGCCAGGTTGGCATGACAACTTTTGTTGGTAATCCAAAATCACACTGGATAACCAGCGCCGCCCAGATTAATGCAAGTGCGAATCCAGCGGATCGTCCTTGAGGTTTGAAATTAATGGGCGCTTACCTATTTATCCCTAATACCGGTAATGATCCGGTTTGAAGGGACCTTTCTGAGGAACACCCAGGTATTCAGCCTGATCCTCGCTCAGTTCGGTTAAATGGACATCAAGGTGGGCCATGTGTAATCTGGCTACTTCCTCATCCAACTCTTTGGATAAAACCTGCACACCCGGTTCAACTTTTCCCTCATAAAGGGCTATCTGTGCCAACACCTGGTTGGTAAACGAAGTGGACATCACAAACGATGAATGTCCCGTGGCATTTCCCAGGTTCACGAGACGACCACGGGATAATAGCACAAGTGATTTGCCATCAGGGAACTCAAAACGGTCGACTTGAGGCTTGATATTAAATTCCTGTATGTGTGGCTGACTTTCAAGCCAGGCGACATCAATCTCATGATCAAAATGACCAATATTAGCCAGAACGGCATTGTCCTTCATCTTCTCCATGTGCTTGCCGGTGATCACATCCTTACAACCCGTGGTCGTTACGAAGATATCTCCATATTCTGATGCTTCATCCATGGTGACAACAGAATAACCTTCCATACTGGCCTGCAGGGCACATATAGGATCGATTTCTGTTACAAAGACTTTGGCACCATATCCAGCCATGGATTGAGCACAACCCTTCCCAACATCACCATATCCGGCGATAACAATCTTTTTGCCTGCCAGCATAATGTCAGTACCACGTTTGATACCATCAGCTAGCGATTCACGACATCCATATTTGTTATCAAATTTGGATTTCGTTACGGAATCATTGACATTGACTGCCGGGAATGGAAGAGCATTTTCTTCCATTAGCTGGTATAAACGATGCACACCGGTTGTGGTTTCTTCAGATACACCCTTAATTTCTGCATGCATCTCA
>JABMPR010000299.1 GCA_013202895.1 bacterium
ATCATGAGCATGACCGGGACCGTCATATGTCGCCGTCCACAGCGGAGTCCCATAAGAATCATATTTAATAGTGACATAGTCCTTATCCGTGTCTTCAGCAAAGCTGGCGGTGATGTAAACATTTCCCTGTTCATCAAGAGCAATCGCGCCTGTAAAATTCTCCCAGACCTGAGAAAGGGCAGTCTCCATCAATCCGAAAACCAAAAGGAATTGAACGATCAGCCGAGTGATCACTCTATGCGTAATGAGCTTCAAGATGTCCCCTGGAGTGATTTAATAATTTACAGACTCCTCATTTAATGGGTATTGACGGCATAAAATTACAACTTTCAAAACGGTCTGTCCGGTTTCCAGTGAACAAATGCTGGTCACCAGTGAACATTTTAGAAGTTTGGTGATACCACCATTATAATTAACTCTAGCCCGAGAACGTCTTTCGTGGTGGATTCAGAATCAGCTATGTTGACTTTTCAGTATTCGAATGTTGGCTTGTGTATTCCGAAGGTGAGAGACCAAACTGCTTTCGGAAGGCGCGGGCAAAATTGGATGGATCGGAAAAACCAACTTTATAAGTGATCTCGAGAATGGTAGCATTCTTCTTCTCCAATAAGAGGGCAGCTCTTCTCAAGCGGATATTGCGACTAAAATCCTGGGCACTGTGATCGGTGAGGGCGCGGAGTTTGCGATTTAGATGCTGGTGGCTCATTCCTATCTGGCGAGCCAGTTGCTCCACACCGAAATCTTCATTTTCCATGTTCTCCTCAACAATCTGGATTGCTCGCTTCAGGAACTGTTCATCCATCGAGGAAACGGTCATTTCTACAGGATTTATCTTGATCCCCCGGCTGAACCGCTTACGCAATTTCTCCCGGAGCAGGAGTAGATTTCTTATTCGTTGTTGTAGCTCACGGGCTTCGAAGGGTTTGGTGAGGTAATCATCCGCCCCGGTTTCCAAGCCTTCAAGCTTGCTCTGCAGATCGGCCCTGGCGGTAAGCAGAATCACCGGTATGTGACTGGTACGAGCATCTGTTTTCACCCTTTTGCACAACTCATTCCCATTCATTCCCGGCATCATGATATCACTGATAATGAGATCGGGGATCTTCTCCAGCGCTACATTCAAACCGTCCTGACCGTTCTCAGCCTCCAGACACTGGTAGTCCTGATCCAGGTAACTACGGATAAAGGTTCGGACATCGGGATTGTCCTCCACGATCAATATGCTTGAGAGGGTAGAATCATTTTTGTTCACCGGATCTGGTTCCAGTTCGGATTCGTCATCGATTTGGAAAGATGGCTCATCCGGGATCTCGGTTTCCATTTCATTTTGCACTATCTCATCTGGATTCAGGTGGGCTTTACCCAGGGGGATATGCAGTGTAAAGCTCGTTCCCGTACCCTCCTCACTTTCCACTGAAATCTTGGCTTTGTGGAGCTCCACAAGTTCTCTGATGAGGGCCAGTCCAATTCCGGCGCCCTCGGGACTCTGGGTCTCACTGCTATTCACCTGATAGAAACGGTCGAAGATCTTCTCGACCTGATTGCCTGGTATCCCGACACCCGTGTCTGAGATGATTATGTCAACAGTACCCTCTGTATCAGATGTGGTATCCTGAGATTTCAGCACCTCTACTTGTACCGTACCACCCGAGTCAGTGAACTTGAGAGCATTTGACATAAGGTTACTTATGATTTTGACGATTACATCCTTTTCATAATAGAGCTGGATATCCTCATATTCAGAATTGAAAGACAGTTTGATCTGTTTGCCCTCAGCCATAGAAGAAAAAGAGTGAACGATACCCTTGAGTAGCGGAATAATATTTCCCTTAGAAGTCCGGAGTCTCACGCTTTGAGCCTCAAGCCTGGAAAGATCAAGGAGTTCCGTTACAAGCTCCAGGAGGCGCCTGGCATGTTTCCCCATGAGTCGCAGATCATGGGTGGATTCCTGGTCTTTGAACCGGTCTAGAAGTTTCTCGATGGGTCCCAGGATTAAGGTCAGGGGAGTCCGGAACTCGTGGGATATGTTGGCAAAAAATCGAGACCTGAGCTGATCGATCTCCTGGTAGCGCTCAGCTTCCAGGTGCTCCAGCTCCACCTGATGTTTCAATTGCACCCGGCTCATCTGGAAACGCCAAATAGCGAATAGCGTTGAAGCTATGAGGAAAATGTAGATGACATATGCCAGGTTGCTACCCCACCAGGGGGGTGTAATGATGATGGTCAGAGAGCTGCCTTCCTCGTTCCAGATACCATCATTGTTGGATCCCTTCACTCTGAAGATATATTTACCAGGATCAAGGTTGGTGTATGTGGCAATCCTGCTTTCAGCGCCAGCCGAAATCCAGTCTGCATTGAGCCCCTCAAGTATGTAGGCATATTGGTTCTTTAAAGGGAGGTGATAATCAAGGGCTACAAATTTAAAAGCAATATCATTCTGATCATATCTGAGTTTTAACTCCTCAAGTTTTGACACATGCTTTGGCAAGTAGAAATGTCCTTCGCCCGTTCCGCCATCTGGACCGATCTCCACAGATTCATGGAAGAGTTTGAAATCCGTCAGGATTACCGGGGGAACATGGGGATTTGCTATAATACTATCAGGGTGAAAGACATTCAAGCCGTTCGGTCCACCAAAATACATGGTACCATCATTACCTTTATAGCATGCTCCCTGATTGAATTCACTGTGCTGTAAACCTTCGGTAACCGTGTAGTTCCTGAAAATATTGGTCCGCGGATTGTATTTTGCAATTCCTCGGTTACCACTGAGCCAGAGATTTCCATGTGCGTCCTCAAGAATTCCACAAATCACATCGTTTAATAAGCCATCATCTTGTGAATAGCGTATAAAGTTTTCTTCCCCTTGATCAAATCTGTTAAGCCCGCCACCCCAGGTCCCAATCCACAATGTCCCGACCTGGTCTTCATGGATATTCGTTACGTGATTATGACTCAAGCTAGTAGCATCCTCAGGATCACTCATGTAGCGGGTTATTTTACCACTGACAGGATCAAGCTTATTCAGTCCGGCTTTTTCTGTACCGATCCAGAGCGAGCCCTGCTGATCCTCAAAAATTGCCCAGATCGAGTTGTCGCTGAGGCTATTTAAATCCTCTGGATCATGTCGGTAACGAGTGAATCCCTTCCCATGACTATCCAATTTGTTCAGTCCTTCGCTCCAGGTTCCAAACCATAGCGTACCGGATCTGTCTTGATAGATTGTAGTAATGAAATTTTGGCTGACACTGTTGGAATCATCAGGATCATGCATATGATGGGTGAATTGCTCTTTCTCAGGATCGAATTTATCAACTCCACCATTAATGGTCCCGATCCAGAGAAATCCTTCACTATCAACAAAGAGGGAAAAGATCTTATCAGTACTCAAGCTATTTGGATCATTTGGCTTATGTAAAAAAGCGGTAATTTGCCCGGTTTCCAGGTTGAGTTTGCTGAGACCTTCATGAGCAATCCAGAGTGCGCCCGATCGGTCTTCATGTAGTGACCAGATATTGCTATTATTCTTAAAAGTGACAATATCCAGGCGATCCTTATAATGAATGAAATGCGTTTTCCCTTGATCAAGTTTATTGATCCCACCACCATCTGTTCCCATCCACAAAATCCCCGAATCCTCCTCGATGATCGACATGATGGTATTATTACTCAGGCTTCTGGGATTCTTAGGGTCGTTCAGATAGTGAACGAACTGGCTGGCCTCCCGGTTAAATTTATTCAGCCCGCCACCCCAGGTGCCAACCCAAAGAATACCAGATCTATCCTCGTAGATCGATACGATTGAGTTGTGACTCAAGCTTCGTGGATCTAATTGATTGAATTTATAACTCTCAAACTCACCCGTATCCCGATGGAGTTGGTTTAACCCACCACCAAGAGTTCCAATCCAGATTACTCCAGCTTTATCTTCATAAATGGTCCAGACAGAATTATGACTTATACTAGTAGAATCGTCCGGATCATTCAAATATCGAATGAACTGGTTTGTATCCCGGTCAAACCTGTTTAATCCACCACCCAGGGTCCCGACCCATAGTTCACCTGATCTATCTTCAAGTAATGACCTGATTGAGTTATGACTCAAACTTGTCGAATCCTCGGGATCGTTCTGGAAATGTTCAAATCCATTGGTCTCGAAGTTGAACTTATTTAGTCCACCACCCCAGGTCCCGATCCAGAGATTGCCTGTTTTGTCCTCAAAAATGGATAGAATAGAGTTATTACTTATACTTGTAGAATCCTCTGGTCGATGCAGGTAGCGGGTAAACTGTTCGGTATCCCGGTCGAATTTATTTAATCCGCCATCCAGAGTACCAATCCATAGTGCTCCCGATCGGTCTTCATACAGTGTGGCAATCCTATTGCTGCTGAGACTGTTGGGATTGTTTGGTTCTGTTCTATAAATAATGAAATTATAGCCATCATACCTATTCAAACCATCCTCTGTGCCAAACCAGAGAAAGCCATCACTGTCCTGTAATATCCAATTTACCTCGTTTTGCGACAAGCCGTGTTCGTCAGAGATTTGTTCGAATTTCAGATCAGGATATATATCCGCGTGTCCCAGGGAGAACGGGAGCAATAGTAAAATGATAGTCTTGATAAAAGAATACACTCTAATCACAACCTAACAACACCAAAAAATATGTAAGACAGAATCAATATAGGAGATTGGTGGGATTTCCCAAGGTTTGAGTGAGGGTAGGTCTCTGTCGGTCTGTCAATATTGGCCAATCTTCTCCTATAATACTTACCTGGGCAGCAGAGTCCCATTTTCTAAAAGGCCTACGGTACAGACGCTTGATTGGGGGATCCGAAAAGTAAGTCTTCTGAAGCTGTAATAAATATCTTACAGTTTTTAATATAATCTCATCTTGCAATGGATAATTTTTGAAAATCCAATAGAATAATATATTAATATCTATAAATGTTACACACATAGTAACAGATTAAATAATATCAAGTTATAGAAATTAATCTTATTAAATATCTTCAAAAATAGCGAAAATATCGAGATAAAATCACGAGAAACATTCAAAATTGTCTTAATATTACGACATTTATGTATTCGTTTGCAGAAAAAGCCCCTATAATATTACATATTTTCAATGAGAATAATAATAAGACAGTTATAAATATTTGATAATAATGCATTTACGAAATGTTTAAGGCTTTGGCCCGGCTTTTGATCTATAGAATGGCGTGATGAGAACTGAAAAAATATCAAAAGCAGCCCAGGTCAAAGGATAATTAAGTATGCTCGTAGCAGTATTAATGATTTTTGTGGTTTTCTCCTATACTGGAGTAGCTGTACTTAATGTGGCTTATGTATCACAATCCGCCTCAATGGAAACTGTGCAGAACATCAAATTGCAGTATGCCGTTGAATCTCAGGTTAACGAAACACTGTGGCGTATTAACACTGGTGCTGACTCATTAGTTTCAACCAGTTTAAATGGAATCACCACCCTCTGGGATGCTAGCTCTAACATATTATCAGTTAACGTTGATATGTTTGAGATGGAATCTGAGATTCTTTTAGACCTATCCGAAGACACTCACTTTGATCGCGCCCTGGCTTCTGACTCCACCATTAATACCAACGGTTATGATACTGGTATTGATGAAGAGAATCGTCAACGCTACTTCACCTTCATGCCTGAAGCTGATCTTGATTATTTTACTGACAATGCAGTTGCTATACATACCCAGAGCACGAGAACCTGGGATGGTGGCGGTAAATCTGAGGAAGACGAGGACTTCGCAGAAGGAATTCATGTCTTTACCGGTTCGGACATTACACTGAAAAATATGACCCTCAATAATATGACTTTAGTCTTCACGGGTGAGAACATTGACTTTCAGCATGCAAATACTGTAACTGCCCCTGTCCCAGTTGATAGTGCTGAAGCCATGCCAGCTCTGGTTTTTACAAATCCCAATAACTACTTTGAATTTGAAGCTGAAGGTAAATCCTATGACAAGCAGGATATAATTAGTGGAGCTATATACACTGCTGGAACGATTGTGCTGAAGAAGGGTGTCTTATCCGGACCCATCGTTGGTAATGCAGTTTCCATGCAAGAGGGCGACGAGTTCACCAATGAAATTATTTTTATGGATACCGAAAACCCAGATTACTATCGTTGGACCAAGGGTTTCAAGAATAAGAAGCATTATGACTGGCCAAAGCAGCTTGGAAAATGGAAGACCAAGAAATGGCGCAAGAAAAAACATCAAGCCTAATTAACCTCCCGACACATCAAAACTCAAAAACCCTTATCCCCGATGAGGGTTTTTGAGTTCTAGTCATCCTCATATGTTTGCAGGTACATGATAGTGAAACCGGAGCTATCCCCAGGGTATCTCCGAAGGTACACATACAAGGTACAGTTTCAGGACATGGGTAACACAATAATGTCAAGACATAGGTAACACATTATTGGGTTAAACTGGGTAGATACCATGAAAGGAGACTGCCCATGCCCTGGAAGGAGATGAGGAAAGTGGAA
>JABMPR010000300.1 GCA_013202895.1 bacterium
ATTTGTTCAAATTCTCTGGTGCGGAAAATAAAGTTTCCAGGGGTGATTTCATTTCTGAAGGCTTTTCCGATCTGGGCAATTCCAAATGGAATCTGCTGACGCGATGTATCCACAACGTTGGGAAAATTTACAAAGATACCTTGAGCAGTTTCTGGTCTCAGATAAATGGTTGATGCCGTATCTTCAACCGCTCCCATCTGGGTTTTGAACATAAGATTAAATTGTCGGGAGTCTGTTAGCTCCCCTCCACATTCGGGACATTCATGCGATTTTAGGTTTTCCTCCGAGAGGGTGTCCTCGCGAAAGCGGGTCTTACATTTCTTACAGTCCACAAGTGGATCTGAGAATCCTCCTACATGACCACTGGCTTCCCAGACTTTGGGGTGCATCAGAATAGCGGCATCCAGCCCCACGATATTGTCATGGTCTCGGGTCATAGCGTTCCACCACATCTGCTTGACATTGCGTTTCAGCTCGACCCCAAGTGGACCATAGTCATAACAGGCATTAATACCCCCATAGATCTCGCTGGATTGAAAAACAAATCCACGCCGCTTTGCCAGGGATATGAGCTTGTCAAAACTTTCTAAGCGTGCCATTATTTTCTCTCAGTCCTAAAAGTTAGGAGCTTGTGGTTTCGTTGACGCTGACTTCGTGTTTACATTTGGGGCACAATGCGTAATCGCCCTTCTTTTTGGTTGATTTGGCAACCATATAGGGACTCTCACAAGCTGGACATGTATGGGAAATCGGCGGATCCCAACTTACAAAATCACAGACAGGATATTTTGTACATCCATAGAAAATTCTACCCCGTTTGGAGCGTCGAGGCGAGATATCTCCCTTGCAATCAGGTTTTGGACAGGGCATCAGAATATTAAAAGGCTTGGTAAACTTGCATTTTGGATAGGTGGAGCAGGCATAGAATTGTCCATATCTACCATCTCGGAGTACCAGAGGTGAGTTACACTCCTCACATACCCCCTGGTCTCCGGAGTGCTCTTCCTCACCTGCTTCTGCTGTTTTTGGAGCATCCAGTGGACGAGCATTGCGGCAGGTTGGGAAACCCGTACAAGCCAGGAATTGACCGTTTTTACTCCATTTAATCACCATGGGCTTACCGCATTTTTCACAAACTTCGCCACTGTCTAGTTGCAGTGATTTTTTAATATCACTATATGATTTTGAGGATTCGGCCAACCATTTTTCCAGGTGAGACCAGAATTCTTTCACAATCTCCACATAGGTGAGACTGCCTTCTTCCACCTTGTCTAATTGAGTTTCCATTTCCCGGGTAAAAGTGGTGTTAACCAATTCTGAAAAATTCTGAACCAGTAATTTATTGGTGACCTTGCCTAGTTCTGTTGGAAACAATTTACGTTTTACAGATTGAACGTAATTTCTGGCTTGAACCACCGAGATAATATTCGCGTAAGTTGAAGGTCGACCAATCCCCTCCTTATCCAGAACTTTCACCAGACTACTCTCAGTGAATGGAGTGGGTGGTTTGGTAAAATGCTGGTCAGCGTCTACGTGCAGCAAGTTGAGGAGTTCACCCGCAGTAATATCTGAGGGTAAGTGGCTCTCTTGCTCTTCAACATTCTCAAAGTAAACCTTACGATAACCATCAAACACAATGTCAGATCCAGATGCTCTCAAATCAAATCTTGTTCCGGCTTTGATATAAACAGTGGACTGATCAAAAACCGCAACTGCCATTTGAGAGGCAACAAAGCGACGCCAGATCAAGTCATAAAGTTTAGCCTGTGGACCCGTCAGAGATGATTTTGCTTCATCTGGGGTGAGAGCAGGATTTGCAGGGCGAATTGCCTCATGTGCATCCTGAATCTTGGCTTGGGTTTTACCAAAATGACGACCTTTGGCAGGTACATATTTTGATCCAAAAGTTGAACTTATATGAGACCGGGCTACATCGATAGCCGAATCGGCAACACGCGTTGAATCTGTACGCATATATGTGATTAAGCCTGTGGTCTCACCATTTGCAAGTGTTACCCCTTCATATAATTGTTGAGCCAGGGTCATGGTTCTTTTCGTCGTAAATCCCAATTTTTGAAAAGCTGCCTGCTGTAAGGTACTGGTTGTAAAAGGCGCATGCGGATTACGGCGTACCCTTTTCTTATCCACTTTCGCCACGCTATATTTCTCTTCCTTGAGCTCGTGGCGGATGTCCAAAGCAGTGGATTCAGTATGGATCAGTGTTTTCTTACCATCCACTTTAACTAATTCTGCCTCAAGAGATTGTTTGCGATCAGTCTCCACCTCCGCTTTGATGGTCCAGTATTCCTGTGGCTCAAACTTGTCAATCTCTTCCTGTCTTTCACAAATCAAACGCAGGGCAATCGATTGAACACGCCCGGCACTCAGACCGGAATACAGAACTCGCCATAGAAAAGGACTTACTTTAAAACCCACGAGACGGTCAATGATGCGCCGGGCTTGTTGGGCATTCACTAAATTCATGTCCAGATCGGTGGCATTACGCATGCCTTCCAGAACACCATTTTTAGTGATTTCATAAAACATGACCCGATGGATGGGTTTATTTAAATTTTTCAATATGCGGGTTACATGCCAGCCAATGGCTTCTCCTTCACGATCAGGGTCAGTTGCTACAAAAACTTGAGTTGCTTTCCTGGCAGCTTCCCTGAGAGCTTCGACATTCTTTTTTTTACCTGGAATCGTGACATATAGCGGCTTAAAATTATCCTTAAGATCTACACCCAATTGAGTTCTGGGTAGATCGCGGATATGACCAACAGTTGACAGAACTTGGTATTCATTCCCTAGATATTTACGAATGGTGCCGGCTTTTGAGGGTGATTCGACTATGACGAGGTTTTGTGACATGTGCTTCCTTTAGGCTTCAATATTTTCAAGTCGCGGATAATATTCCGCCACTCAGGGAAATGCAACAACTGGTATACTTGCCTTTTAACATATATTATTCACAAATAAACACCGCAACTGGAGGCTAAGCATCACCCTCACCAAAGGTGAAATTTTGATTCGCGGTAAAGGTCTTTCAATTGCAGGTGAAGCTACTAAAAATGCTGCGAATCTTATTCTTTAAAATCGGGTACTCATATGATGACCCGTAAGGTGGTGATGATCCGCTAAGCCTGTCACTTGGTCAGGAAGAATATCCATCTGGGTTATTAGACTGCCACTGCCAGGCATCCTCGCACATCTGTGTGATGCCTCTTTTAGCTTTCCAATTCAGAAGCTCTGAGGCCAGGGAAGTATCCGCATAACACTGTGCTATATCTCCGCTGCGGCGTTCGACAATCTCATAAGCCACGTTCTTCCCTGAAGCTTTTTCAAAGGCTTTTACCAGCTCCAACACACTATACCCGCTACCGGTACCAAGATTAATAGTCACTAGCCCCGGGCTGGTATTCAAATGCTCCAACGCCTTAAGATGGCCTAATGCGAGATCTACAACATGGATATAATCACGAACTCCAGTTCCATCAGGAGTGGCATAATCATCTCCATAAATGGAAAGTTTTTTAAGTTTGCCTACAGCAACCTGCGAAATGTAGGGCATGAGATTATTTGGAATTCCATTGGGATCCTCACCAATACGCCCACTTTTATGAGCACCTACTGGATTGAAATAGCGCAGTAAAGCAATATCCCAGCTCTTGTCTGATATATACAAATCTCGTAACATCTCTTCGATGATGAGTTTAGACCGACCATAGGGATTGGTTGCTGATGTCGGAAAATCTTCTGTGATAGGCACGGAGGCCGGGTCCCCATAAACCGTAGCCGAAGAAGAAAAGACCAGCCGCTTCACATGATTCGCCTGCATCACTTTTAGGAGATTGAGTGTACCAGCCAGATTGTTCTGGTAGTACGTAAGCGGTATTGTAACAGATTCACCCACAGCCTTTAAACCCGCGAAGTGGATCACAGAATCGATTTCATGTTCCTTAAAAACAGTTTCAAGGGCTGGTTTATCTAACAAATCAACTTTGTGAAAGGTGATTTCCTTACCCGTCAGCTGCTCTACTCTTTTCAAGGATTCGCGATTGCTATTCGAGAGGTTATCAACGACAATCACCCTTGCGCCGTTATCCAACAACTCCAGGACAGTATGACTTCCAATATATCCAGCTCCACCGGTTACCAGGATATTTGACATGGGGTTTCTTTCTTTATTGATGCTTGCATGGACCGTATTAAAACTCTTATTGCAGGGAATAGTTTCAGCGGTATGCCGGAATACCTGTAATACTTTCACCCACGACCAGGGTATGCATCTCATGCGTTCCTTCATAAGTCAAGACAGACTCCAGGTTTGCTGCATGTCTCATGGACACATATTCATCAGTAATTCCGCTAGCCCCCAAGACAGTTCGGGCGGTTCGGGCGATATCTATCGCCATGCGCACATTGTTCATTTTGGAGAGGCTCACCTGTTTATGATTCATAGTCTCACGGTCTTTTAAACGACCCAATTGCAAGGTCATAAATTGTGCTTTGGTGATCTCATTTAACATATTGGCAAGTTTTTGTTGGGTCAGTTGATAGGCAGCGATGGGTTTGTCAAACTGTATCCGGGTTTTGGCATATTCAACCGCTTCGATATAACAATCAATGGCTGCCCCCATGACACCCCAGTTTATGCCATAACGGGCTTGAGTCAAACAACGGAGGGCTGCCTGCAATCCATTGGATTCAGGAAGACGATTTTCCTCCGGTATTCGACATTTATTCAACACAATTTCACCTGTAACAGAAGCGCGCAGAGACAGTTTGCCTACAATCTCAGGTGTTTCAAACCCAGGCGTACCCCGTTCTACTATAAAACCCCCGATCTCACCAGATTCTTGTTTGGCCCAGATAATTGCTAAATCGGCTACTGGAGAATTGGTGATCCACATTTTTGTGCCACTCAGGACGAAAGCGCTTCCATCTTTCTTTGCCCGGGTCAACATTCCACCGGGGTTTGAACCAAAATCGGGTTCGGTTAGACCAAAACAACCAATTTTCTTGCCTGATGCCAGAAGAGGGAGCCATTTCTTTTTCTGTTCCTCTGATCCATATTTCCAGATTGGCCACATAACCAGGGCTCCCTGAACAGAGGCGAAACTTCTCAGACCAGAGTCACCCCGCTCCAGTTCTTGCATCATAAGACCGTAGGCTACATTATTTAAACCAGCGGTTCCATATTTTTCCGGAAGGGTTGAACCAAAAAATCCCAGCTCCCCCATTTCAGCTTTAAGCTCCATTGGAAAAGTTCCAGCACGATAATGCTTTGTAATGAGCGGACGAAATCGATCTTGAACCCATTCATGAGTCATATTCTGTACAGCAATCTCTTCTTCACTAAGTAAACTTGAGAGATCAAAAAAATCTGGTCCAACTAGTATTGAAGACATATAGCTTCTCCCTATTCAGCCGCAAAGGTAATCGCAGAGCAAATCTGCGAAAGAAAAATTGCCTTATATCACTTCATTCTTCATGATTGTTGCATATTATAAGCCATGCCCAGTGATCCTATATTTCAATTCAGCAATGTTTCTCTGAAAATTGATGCAGTTTCAATTCTCAAGGGATTGAATTTTGAAGTGCACAAAGGTGAATTTCTCTCTGTGTTGGGAGCATCTGGTGCCGGCAAAAGCTCATTACTGCGAATGTTCAACGCCCTGAGCAGCCCCACTGAAGGGAGCATCAAATTTCGTGGGATGAATATTGAGGATGATATGGAGGTCCTACGTAAGAATGTGGGCATTCTGTTTCAGAATCCAGCGGTTTTTTCCGGGAGTGTTAAAGATAATCTGCTGCTGGCTGGTCGTTGGGATCAAAATATTGCCCAAACCCTTGATCATGAACTCATTCGATCACTAAAACAGGTGGGTCTGAATAAAATTGAACTTCAGAACAAGGCCAGAGATCTTTCAGGTGGAGAGCAACAGCGTCTGGCACTGGCACGAACACTATTAAATCATCCCCAGGTCCTACTTCTTGATGAACCAACATCGAATCTGGACCCAAAACTCTCATCATCCATTATGGATCTGGTAAACAATCTTCGAGAGAACTTAAGTTTGACGGTTGTTGCAGTATCGCATGACCATGTACTCATGAGACGCTACGCGAATCGTGTAATTATTCTTTCGCATGGGGAGCTTATAGGGGAGGGGTCATTCGAATCATTGGATCGTGACCAGGTTTTTGAACAGGCTGGCTTACTGGACACGGAGGCTGCTGATGAAACCTGATTTTTATGTGTTGACCTGGAATGATGTGCTGGTATCACTCTTTTTCATAGCCTTCTCCATCTTTTTAATCAAGAAGTGGAAATTGGGTCTGGAAAAAACACTCCTGATTGGGACACTGAGAACTTTTGTGCAATTAACCCTGATGGGCTATGTACTTACCTGGTTTTTTGACCAGCAGCATTGGGCATTCATGCTGAGCTTGCTGATCGCCATGATTTTCATTGCAAGCTGGGAGGGCACCAGGCGACAAAAAAATAATATCCCTCATTTTTTCGCCGCTATGCTGATATCGCTTTTGGGGGCTGCCATCCTGATCCTGGGCACGATACTTCTTTTTATCCTGGATGTCGAACCGTGGTATTCGCCTTATGCGGCAATTCCCATCGGAGGTATGATCATTGGAAATGGTTTAAATTCTACTTCCCTCACCGCCAATCGTTTTATGGGGGAGCTGAAACATCGCGAAGGGGAGATCGAAACCTTACTTGCCCTTGGGGCTACTCCAAAACTTGCTGTATATGATGCGATGAAAGCATCTATTCATGCAGCGCTTATCCCCAATATTAATGGCATGATGACAGTTGGACTGGTTCAACTTCCCGGTGTGATGACCGGGCAGATTCTGGCGGGGATCGATCCCCTTATCGCAGTTCGGTACCAGATCATGATCATGTATATGTGGTTTACGACGGCAACTTTAGCCAACATGATTATGCTGGCTATTGTTTACCGTCAGTTCTTTACGAATAAAATGCAGCTCAGACGAGAACTGCTTAGGAATGAAGCCTAGATTAAACTTTCCGCATTTAGGAATTTTTCAGTTTCATCCACATGTTTTTTGAATTCTTCCCACAAGGCAGGGGCTACGGTAATACCCTTCTGGGTTGGACGCCATTCATCCTCATCTGCCAGATAATGAATTCGAAAATCCACGTAGGTTCTTCCCTTGAATTCTTTTACCTGGATAATGATTTTTTCAGTTTCGCTTCTTTCAACTTCACCAATGATCTTTTCCATTAATCTATCCTCTTCTATTTATATGATAATTTATTTAACCCACATCTCATCAAACTCAGAAGCATTGAATCCAAACGACCCGCGTTCACCCTGAACAATAAATGGTCTTTTAATTAGATTAGAGTCCTGAAGCATCAATTCGATTGCCTTTGCTTTGTCAGGGAGGTTTTGACTTAATTTTAATTCGCGATAGATGGCGCTCCTGGAATTCAGGTATGGCTTGATGTTGTCAGCATCAATGAATTTTTCCAACATGGCTTGATCTGGCGGATTTTTAATTATATCCACAATTTCAAATTGAACTTGATGCTCGTTGAGAAAAGCTTGAGCCTTTTTACAGGTTCCACAGGTCTTCTTATCAAAAAATGTTGGTTTCATTTATTTATCCTTTGCTCCTGCCCAAAAAGCTCAAACTCCGATTTTCATCATCGCCTTTAAATAAAAATACCTGGAGCAGATTCCTAATATCTAATTTGAAAATTTTCAAACTCTCCCGTGAAGCGCATGGTCTGTTCCTCTATACCGGTAACGCTGGACCAACGGTTCCCGATTTTGACCTCCTTGATAAATTCAACCATCAATCCCTGATCTCCTTCAGCTACGCCACTCACCGAGCCATCGGGATTGTTCATGACCCAGCCAGTGAGGCCATATTGCTGACCAGTACTTTGCACAAACGCCCGGAAACCAACCCCTTGAACTCTTCCTGTAACTCGAAATGCTAACCCGGTATCCATTTATTTATTGCCCTTGATAGCTTCTTCCGGTAATACAGAGGGACAATACTCTGCCAAAACACAATGATGACATTGCGGTCGTCTGGCAATGCAAACGGCTCGACCGTGATCAATTATCAAATGGGTGAAAATCACCCAATGCTCTTTTGCTATAATCTTTTGAAGCTCAAATTCAATTTTTACAGCATCAGTTTGAGCCGTCATTCTTAACAGGTTGGCAATCCTGATAACATGTGTATCCACGACCAGACCCGGGATTTTAAAACCTGTCCCTAGAACCACATTGGCCGTTTTACGTCCCACCCCTGGTAGTTTCACAAGGGCTGTCAATTCTGCAGGAACCTCACCAGCATGCATATCAACGATGGTTTTTGCACAGGCACTCATGTTTTTGGATTTGCTATTGAAAAACCCTGTAGAGCGGACGAGTTCTGCCAGGTGTTCAAGCGGGGCTCCAGCCATCAATTCGGCCGTTGGGTAGTGCTTGAACAATTCTGGTGTTACCTTGTTTACTCGATCGTCTGTACACTGAGCTGAAAGCATTGTGGAAATCAGGAGTTGAAAGGGGGAAGCGTGTTCCAAACTGCATTTTGAATTGGGGTAGGTCGCAAAGAGTTTTTCCAAAATAAGTTTCATCCGGATTTGCTTATTTATCAATGATTCTCTCATCAGCTTCTCCTGGATTCTAAAAAACGAGCCATTTCATTAACTCCCATTGTATTAATCACATCCTGGGGACTAAGGCCACCTTTACGCGCCATGGTTACTCCTAATGGAATACTATTCATTCCTTCTACTCCATGCGCATCGGGATTGATAGAGACTTTAAGACCTTTTTCTCGAGCATTTTTAAGATACTTCCAATCCAGGTCAAGTCGTTTGGGGGTTGAATTGATCTCAATGATCTTTTCAAATTCGACCGCGGCATCTATGATGGCTGGCAGATTCGGGCAGTAACCTTCTCGTCCCAGTAACATACGACCAGTGGGATGCCCCAACATAGTGGTAAAGGGACTTTGTAAGGCTCTGACAATGCGATCGGTCTGTTGCTCCTGATTCAAATGAAAGTGGCTGTGGATAGAAGCAATCACAAAATCAAAGCCCGCTAAAATATTCTCTTCATAATCCAGACGACCATCGCTGAGAATATCAGCTTCAATTCCCTTGAAAATGTGAAAGTCGGGGTATTGCTCATTCAATTCATCGATTCGCTCCCACTGGGCTCTCACACGCTCCGGTTGAAGACCATTTGCATAATAGGCAGCCTGAGAATGCTCACTGATTCCCAAATATTGATATCCGAGTCGTTGTGCACCCTCAACCAGTTCCTGGAGGCTATTTCGGCCATCACTCCAGGAGGAATGTGCGTGGATAACGCCTTTGATATCAGAGGGACGGATCAGTGTAGATTCCGCTGGAAAGTGGTCAAATGCATCCCTGAGCTCTGGCACGATCCACTGAATACCCAACTGATCACAAACTTCTGCTTCAGTTTCAGCAGAGCCGCCAAAATCAATTTTTCTGCCCTGCTCTTGCCTGAGGTTCAGGTCATCCAGAGAGGATTCTATTTTATTTAGATAAGCGCTGCCAGCGGTCAGGATCAATTGACGTGTTTGGAACTCATGGGCATCTGAGAGCCAGAGATTGATTGGCAAACCTGAAGTATCCATTACAAGCAGGGGATCAGCGCCAGTGGGATTCAGGTTAAGGGTGGAAATGAGTTCACTTTTCAGGGTAGTAGGATCTATTTCCACAAGAAAATCCACACTTTGGATCAGGGTATCTCCACGACGGAGTTGTCCCGTGAGTTCGAACCGCTTCAGAGATGGAATTGCTCGCAATTTCTTCTTCCAGATCTTAGCAGCCTGGAGGGCGACATTCAGGTGAAAATCTTTGACATGCAGTGCTTTGAAGGCGATTCCTTTTAGGAGTTGCTGCTCAAGTTTGGCACCAAACCCTTTCCAGCTCGAAAGTTCATTTGAAAGGCAGGCCTGCTTGAGCTGGTCAATGTTATCGATCTGATGCTGTTTCCAGAGGACATGGACCTTTTTTACTCCCAGACCAGGGATCTCGAGTAGATCCGGTAGACCTGGCGGCAGTGCTGCCTCAATTTCTCTCTCATAAGCGAAACTACCGGATTTGGCATAGTACAATATGTGCTGGGCTAGGGTTTCCCCGATACCTTTCACGTGCTTGAGACGATCTTCATCGATGAGGATGCCCATTTCTTCAGGATGCTCTTTAACAATACGAGCCGCTTTCTCAAAGGCTCTGATTTTAAACGGGTTCTCTTCGAGGAGGGCTAGCAGGGCTGCAAGCCGTTTAATCTTTTCACTGATCTGCGCATTGTTCACTGCTCAAAATAAGGAGAAAGCAAATAGGCAGAAGCGCTTTTTT
The DNA here is from genome assembly GCA_013202895.1 of bacterium. GTDB lineage: Bacteria > Fidelibacterota > UBA8477 > UBA8477 > JABMPR01 > JABMPR01. The sequence continues at coordinate 10,406 of JABMPR010000300.1, forward strand.
AAGTTTTATGAGTTTTGTGAGTAATCGCCTGAGCGCGTTTGTCAATAAACTCAATCGACATAGCTTGTTTGAAAAGTGCCAGGTCTCTTCCATATTGCCACCATGAACAAGCTTAGAATCCACCAAAAACGAAGCCTCATCAATCTGATACGGAACTTTTTTGTTGACCAGGGATTCTTTGAGATTGAGACACCTCTGCTGGTTCCCTCCCCTGGCATGGAAGTGCATTTGCATGGATTTAATACAAACTACGTTGATCAACATGGAATGATCCAGGATTACTATCTGCCTACCTCCCCTGAATTTGCCATTAAAAAGGCTTTAGGTGCTGGTTTTGAAAAAGTGTTTGAAATAGCTCGAGTCTTTCGAAATAATGGAGAGTTGGGATCTCTGCACCACCCCGAATTCAATATGCTGGAATGGTATCGACCGGGAGATTATACAGATATCATGGGTGATGTTGAAAATCTGCTGGGGTATATATCTGCAAATTTTGAATCAATCATTACTCACGAAAATTTCAGCTGGGATCGAGGGATAAGACGGACAAGCGTCAGTGAATGCTTCCAGGAACATGCTGGTATTGACCTGGAGGCCGGGTTGCAGAATCCAGGAGGGTGGCGCCAAACTGCCATAGAAAGTCTTGGGGAGTCAATCCACGATGATGATAGTTTTGAAGATATCTTCTATAGAGTATGGATGAAACTTGTTGAACCAAAACTGGGGCAGCATCAACCGGAAATTGTCTATGACTATCCGGCATCCATGGCAGCTCTTGCAAAACTCAAGCAACCTGAAAGACTGTGGGCGGAGCGCTTTGAGTTGTATATCCAGGGGGTTGAGATCGGTAATGCTTTTAGTGAATTGACTGATTCTCAGGAACAGATCAGACGCTTTGAACAAGCGAATCAAGAAAGAAAAAACCTGGGTTATCCAGCCCACCCCATTGATAAGGATTTTATCAATGCCGTTGGGAAAATGAAACCCAGCGGGGGTATTGCTGTTGGGCTGGAACGATTGGCTATGGTTCTTATTGGTGAATCAGATATTCGTCAATTCTTCCTTCAATCATTTGAAGAATCGTCGGGAGCTGTAAACCGTATATAAAATTCAATCGGTGACTTTGCCCCAAATGCTCCCAGAATCACATTCCCAGCCTGATCACGCCAGTTAGAAAGCTCACGATCTCTAAGAGGTAATCCAGAATACACATAGTTACCATATTCATAGCTATATGATTCTAATATCATTTTATAAAGTCCCAGAGGAATCCCAACAAAATTAGCTGGATAAACCGGTAGACCTGTATCATCATAATTAATTGCCACGGCGAGAGACGAGTAAAAGCCGCGTGAAGAATCATCTGAGAAGATCTCATCCAGGATTACTCCACAGAAATTGGTTTCAAGAGGGGTATTCCAGGTAAGCGAAGCGTAATTTTCGCTTGATACAATGGTGGTATCGTTGAGGACTGTTGTGCCCGGCCACAGTAGATTTAAAGGTGGATCTACAGGTGTTGTGGAAGCAGAGATGGTCCTGCCATCTGTTGGTTCCAACTCAATGGTGTAGCTTGTACCTGACGCTAATTCAACAGCTGAATATTCAGATTTCGGGATGTAGCCACCATAATAGTATCTGATAAACGTAGCTTCATCAATCTCTGATGGAGGACCCTCGGCGCCATAACCTTCGTCAAAATAGCCTGCCTGCCATGACCATTCAAATTCAGCGATGAATGTCTGGCTATCAGTTTCCCTCAATTCGATGGAAACCAGGGTTGAGTCGTGAATCTTGGGCAAAATTTCAAGATAATCATCGACATGAGGTTCACCTGGATCGGCGATGCCATTACCCCGACCTTCGAATACACCCTCACCCGGACCGTGCTGTCTAATACCGATATCGTCGTTTAATGGTTCGTCTGCATCCCATTTCCCATTTCCATTCAGATCAGAATAGCTAAGCCAATCCCCGTTATCATCAAGCCCGTTGAATAGACTGGTATCGGTGATTAGAATGGTCCGGTCTACGCGGATTACAGATTTGGGGAAATCAGTTAAGTTAAGCATCCCCTCTATACGCAGCTCCTGTTCATAACTCTTAAACGCATCCTCGAAATCAGCAATGCTGAGCTCTTCAGTGCAGCTGAATAGTAGCTGGAAGACTGCCAGCAGAAGAGGGAAATTTATCGAATATTTTACTAATTTATTTATATGATTCATATTCATCACCTACAGTTTGAATTCCAGGCCGAAAGTGGGAAAGAAGGGAAACATACCAATGCCCTCAACAGTTCCCGCCGAGAGATCCCAATTATATATAAAAGTATTAAAGTGATTCGTGGCATTTATCACCTGGATCTTGAACAAACCATCTATACCAAAGGGATTGATCTTACGGGAATAACTTACATCCACTCTAAAATAATTGGGATAGCGGGCTGAATTACGAAAACCCTTTATCTCATCCAGATTGCGGTAGGGATTTGCCAGATCATAATAAGATCCATTTTGGGAATAGATATAACCCACAGTGGGGGTATAAAGATTTGAGCTGCTACTTGTCATTGTCAGACCGAACGAGTTTTTTTTATTCATGGTATAATTCAGCACCAGGTTTAGAGAATGAGGCTGATCATATTTTGAGCTGTAAACCTCACCATCACTTTCAAGGATGTGTCCATCCCCATTGAAATCAAACTCCTGTGAACTTTTCATATATGAGTAACCCAACCAGCCAGTAAGTTTACCACTATTCCGCTTCAGAAGCACCTCGGCACCATAGATTTCTGCTGTTCCCTCTGTGTAATCATCATCGCGGTCAATAAAATTCTGGTTGGGGTTGATTACCAGGGTATTGCTGTAGGGTTTATAATAACCCTCCAGGCTGGCAAACCATCCTTCGCCCAACCATTGCTCGATCCCCAGAATGTAATGCTGGACTGATTTCGCTTTATAGTTTTCGGGAATTGCATTCCAGAAATCGACGATACTAAGTATGGCATCCTCGTCCTGAGCCGTAAATAGAAACTGGTTATAGATACCCCAGGCTCCTTTTAAAGCGAGGTCGGTCGACAGCAAATACTTAAAGCCCAATCGGGGTTCATAGTAGACATTTTCGTGGGCAGAATATTTTGAAGCTCGCATCCCGGCTTGTAGCATAATAACGGGGTTGGGTTGCCAGCGTTCCTGGACGATCCCACTGTAAATCATATTGGATTCATGTTCATCCAGAATCTTTTGATCACCTTGTGATAGCTCGAAATCAATACCTAGATCCTTTATTTCAATGCCCGTAGTTAGCGTGTGTTCGGAAGAGATAAACCAATCCAGGTTCTCTTTGATTGTCCAATCATCTATCTTGTTAAATACTACAAAACTGGTTGATGATGATTGACCCGCACTATCGGTGGCTATAAGCTCCATGTCCACATCAAATTCATATACAGTATTCGCAAATGAGAGGGCGGAGACAAAGCTGGAGTTAGGGATCCATCTCCATTTAGCGCTGTTGGTCGTATTACCCCAATCCCAGTTAAAATTGATTTCATTATCTGATCTGCCAATTTCAAAGAAAATCCTATCTTTTCCGGCATAGTGAGAAAAGGTAATTCGATTGGTCTGGTTAATGTTTTGAATGATCTTACCCTGGACATCATAGAAATAATATTTCCACTCCATGGGGTCATCCTTGTACCAATAGTATAAACGGGCGACCTGATCAAAATAGGTTCTTCTACCAGATAACATCCATGAACCTTTATATAATGGTCCTTCAGCAAGCAGTTTCGAGCTAAGCAAATTGACCTCACCCTGAGCTTGACTGATATCGAAGAATTCTCCCAGCTTCTTGCTACCAAATAGTATGTTATGTTTTGAATTGCCTTCTCTTCCAGTAATGCTCAGCACAGATGATATTCGATTACCGTAGTAGGCTGGATACCCCCCTGCCAGAAATTCAGCATCAGCAATGGCATCTGCGTTAAAGGTGGAAAACACACCACCCAAATGGAAGGGGTTATAAATTTCAATGCCATCCAACATAATCAGGTTTTCATCTGGACTTCCGCCTCGCACGACGAGGGCTGACGAAAAATCACTTGAGGATTGAACCCCTGGCAACAATTGCAGGGTTCGAAAGATATCGGCTTCGACAAATGCAGGCATGGTCTTGACATCCCGCATGCTCAGACTTACAGAACTTATTTCGATCTGTTTTTCAAATCGTTGTCTATCTCCAGTGACTATGACCTCCTCACCCTCGATAAAGGTGGGGTCTATATCAAAATCATGACGTTCTTCCAACCCGGCTACTACCGAAATCTCTTTTTCAGTTCGAACATAGCCCATCATCATGATTTGCAGGGTGTATTGCCCGGGTGGAATATTTGTAATGATAAAGTATCCTGAGTTGTTTGAAGCTGCCCCAATACCGGTGTTTTTAAGACTAACATTGGCATGGAGAAGTGGTTCTCCTGTTTCCCCATCTCTGAGAAATCCATTTATACGACCGTCGCGTGCCTGCCCAAACCCCGGACTTAATATCAGAAGAAGTGACAAGATGTAGATTATATTTTTGGGAAGGTTTTGCATGCTTAATTGCGGTCCTTTTATATCCCTTTACTGAACCTTTTGTTAGACCTCCAGATTGGTGTCAGGTTCCAGTCTTTCTTTATCACTTTTCACAAGCCAGTTGTGCGTCAATTGCTATGCCAAGTACAGTCGGACACAATACAGTATATACATTTTATTGATCTTAGCCACTGAAGTAAAATTTATTTGTTGAGGATATAAGTTCAAATTTCGTCAAATTGATATTTCCACATATAAGCATGATATACATTTGTAGGTCAAAAACTAATTCGAACTGACCTTAATGGCATAGGTCACCAAATTAGATTTCTGATTATCAAAATGAAAAAAGGCAGGGATACCTGCCTTCTTCATGAATTTTTATTTCTTATTCCAGGGAGTTAGTCAATCGTATTTTTCTCCTGCTGGTTTTCCATCTTGTAAACTATCAAATTGGCAATTCCTACAGCAACCGGTACTAGTCCCCAAATCCAGACCCCGCGGTGGATTTCCTGGGGACTCATAGCAAACATCGCGAGAGTAGCTACGATTCCAACAAGAGTCCAGACTAATCCTGGCAGTAGCCGATTTTTTTCTGCCTGTTCCGGGAATTTCACATCCACGCCCTTTTCGATGGCAGCGAGGATTTCCTGGCTTTCCACTTTGCGCTTTTGGAGGCGCAAGACGAGTGTTGTGATAATAATAGCACCTGTAACTAGGAACAATGAAATCGGGATAAGAGCTTCTATGATATGTCCGCCCATTTTTTCTCCTTTATTAGGTTTATTTTTTGTTCATCGCCTTATTAGACCGGATCCCAGAAGTAAATGTTGCAGAAATATCTATTATTCGATGAAAAATAATATATTCTCCCCTTATGCAACATTTCAATAAATTGAGTAGTCTAATAATTTTAGGATGCTTGTGATTAAGAATAAACGTAATCGTATAAATGCAAATTTTCGACAATTGGTCAGAGAGCAGGGTGACCGTATCTACAATCTGGCCCTGATGAAGTGTGGACAAGTCACACTTGCAGAGGATATTTGTCAGGAGACTTTTATGCGCGTATACAAAGGTTTGGAAAACTTCCGCAGCGAATCTCAATTGAATACCTGGGTGTATCGCATCGCCCTCAATGTATGTCACACCACGATAGCGAAAGAAGTTCGTCGGGAACAGCATGTTATACTCAGTCCTGTTGGAAAGGAATTTGAAGTGTTAGATGAGAGCAGCAATGTTCAGGACTTATTTATTGAACAATCTAGAAACCAAATGATCAGAGAAGCCATCGCAGGTTTACCAGGTTCACAATCTGATGCCATAACCCTGTATTATCTTCAGGAATTTCAATATACCGAAGTGGCTGAAATTATGGACATTCCCATTAATACTCTGAAATCACATCTTCGAAGGGCAAAACAAAAATTAAGTGAGATGATAAAGGAGGTTGAATTATGAGACCCCGGATACCGAATTTAAATAATCCAATTGACACGATACTCGATGAAAGCTGGGTAGATATTCCAAAACCACTCCAACAGCGATTAGAGGATATCCCTACACACGCACTTTTAAAATCGAAAGCCTATTATGAACGGACTGTTTTATTTCTGAATATTATTCTGACCATCTGGTGTTTGAGTTTAATATTTATTTTTAAGGGTATTCTTGTGGGAGCGGCCGCAAATATTACTGCGGAATTACTTTCAATTAGCGCCGATGCTGGCAAGTTTGCTGGTCAGCCCATCATGATGGTTATTACTGTTGGAATTCTAGGGTTGGGATGGTTTCGATATAATCCGGATAATTCTTAATATCAGTTAATTAAATACATGGGAATCATCCCCTTATACTCACAATTTAGATTTTTAGTTCAGATACAGAATCAGTTTCTTAGCCATGATAATGCATTAGATTCTGGCCGCTTTATAGCTTATTAATTCTCTAAGCCAAAAGGTCTACGTTCTGATCAGGAATAGGATCTGAGGCCGAAACGGTTTAACTGGAAACGGGTAAATCAGCTCCCGTATTTGGAAAGAGAACATGTCTGTTTTAGTAATTATTTCACTCCAGTCAGATCTGAGCATCTGAGCATGAGTCCATTTCGGATATATCCATGATACCAGCTGTAAGCACTCGCGCCTCTGAAGATAATTCCAGTGCATTACCTGATATCTGGCTCAAAGCAGCCATGCTGGGGAGTCTGTGGGCTTCTGTAGAGATTATTCTTGGTAGCTTCCTCCACAACCTTCATATACCATTTTCTGGTACATTTCTGGCAGCGCTCAGTGTGATTCTGATGATCAATGGATACAAATTGTGGCCAGAAAAAGGTTTGTTCTGGCGTACCGCTCTGGTTTGCGCAGCAATGAAATCTATATCCCCATCTGCCATCATTTTTGGACCCATGATTGGTATCTTTATGGAAGGCTTTGTTCTGGAGGTTTTTGTTCGCTTATTCCGGGGACGCTGGCTCGGTTTTGTAATCGGGGGAGCCTTTGCTGTATCCTGGAGTCTCTTCCAGAAAATCTTTGTCATGCTCATGACCTATGGTCCTGACTTTGTTAAACTTTATGAGCAACTGTACTTCATGGCTGCAAGAAGTTTGCGTTTTGAAAGTGCAGTACCCTTTGATCTGGTTAAAGCCATTTTTGTTATCGATTTAAGTTTTGGAGCACTGGTAGCCTTATTGGCGTTAAGAACCAATAGTCGTCAAAAAGAACAGATACTGCGTGCCCCCAAAGATTCTGCTAATTCTCAACCAGAGAATCTTCTGGCAGCTTCCACCTCACAAAAGTACTCTGTTATTCTGTTCTTCATTAATCTAGGTGTACTCTTAACCGGATTGATTTTTCTCAACGATGTGTCACTCGTTGTTGGTATGAGTTTGGTGGTCACTTATGTGACTTTGAACATCGCACGCTATGCTCGCTCGCTGAAACGGCTTAAAAGACCCCAATTATGGATTCAGTTGACCGCTATCATGGGTCTTTCAGGATTGATCCTGGGAGGTTGGGACAGCCAGGCTGCTATTTTGAACGGTCTGGAAACTGGACTTGGGATGGCGACTCGGGCATTATTGGTGATTTTCGGATTTTCAGCTTTAAGCATAGAGATTCGTAATCCTGTCATTTTTGAATGGTTCAGGCGTAGAGGTCTTGGCGTTTTGTTTAAATCATTGTCTTTAGCTTTCGAAGTTTTACCACATCTGCTGAAAATAGTATCTGGGAAACGACGCATTTGGAGACATCCATTTATAACATTAAACCAACTTCTGGGATCGCTTGAAGGTTTACGCAGAAGACATACGAACACTCGGAGTAAAGTGCTGATTATTACTGGAGAGCAGGGTGGTGGGAAAACTACCATGATAAAAAATCTACTAATGTCCAAGGAATTAGAAAATTTAACCTTCTCTGGATTTTATACTGAGGGGACCTGGCGAGATTCTCAGCGGGACAAGTACCGAATCGTTGATATCAAATCCGCAGAAAGTGTTTTATTATGTGAGCGTGGTGAACCAGGATTGCAACTCCGCAGCGGACCCTTCAATTTCAACAATGCTGGCATTGATTTCGGGTGCCAAATTTTGAAATCAATTCCTCGCCAGACGTCCTCCATTGTTATTATGGATGAAATTGGACCCCTGGAAATACAGGATGAGGGCTGGTCAACATACATACAAGAGTTGATCGAAAGCAAACAAACTATGATATGGACAGTTCGTCCATCACTAATAGACAGTGTTGTAGCAAAATGGCAAGTTGATGCAGACCTTTGCGATATCAATCAGCACAGCTTTTATGAAATCGCAACCAGGATCAATACGATTTTGATCTAACACGCTTTCCCACACGATTTAAAGTCATTTGGGTCTCATTTGGCGCATTGTTTGCAATAGCAAAAAGCCGATAAAATTTCGCGTTTAGGATATGATAAAGGAGTCAAAATGAGTAAGGTGAAAAAGTTTAACCCGGCAGCTGAATTTACAGCCAACGCGCACATCAAAACCCAAGAGCAGTATCAGGAAATGTATGACCGTTCTATTAACGATGAGGCCGCCTTTTGGGCTGAACAGGCAGAACGGTTGACATGGTTTAAGAAATGGCATACAGTTGCCGATTACGACCTTGCTGCTTCAGATATCAAGTGGTTTGTCGGGGGAAAATTAAACGTAAGTTACAATTGTTTGGATCGCCATGTAGAAGATGGATATGGTGATCGCACAGCATTAATCTGGGAGGGCAATAATCCCAGTGAAGATAAAAAATTTACATATAACGAGCTTCTGGCCGATGTCCAGAAATTTGCTAATGTGCTCAAGGCTCATGCTGTTGAAAAAGGGGATCGAGTTTGTATCTACATGCAAATGATACCTGAGCTTGCAGTTGCCATGCTGGCATGCTCCAGGATCGGAGCTATCCATTCCATTGTTTTTGGTGCTTTTAGTCCTGAGTCACTTCGCGATCGTATCAACGATTCTGAATGCAAAGTGCTTATCACTCAGGATACGGGTGTGCGTGGTGTAAAACTAGATATTCCGATGAAATCCAATGCAGACAAAGCACTTGCTGAAACCCCATCAATCACAACTTGTGTTGTTGTCAAACGTACCGGTGCTGAAGTAATTATGAATGGCAGTCGTGACATTTGGTGGCATGAAAGCATGGCTAAGGTCGATGCTGTATGTGCTCCCGAGGAAATGGATGCGGAAGATCCATTGTTCATACTTTATACATCTGGATCTACGGGTAAACCCAAGGGTGTGCTCCATACAACCGGTGGATATCTGACGTTTGCATCTTTGACTCACGAACTTATTTTCGATTATCATGAAGATGATGTTTATTGGTGTACCGCTGACATTGGCTGGGTAACCGGTCACTCATATATTGTTTATGGGCCTCTGGCAAATCGTGCTATCACGGTGATGTTTGAGGGTGTTCCTAATTATCCCGATTTTGGTCGCTTCTGGGAAGTGGTAGACAAACATAAAATCAATCTATTTTATACTGCTCCGACAGCCCTGCGTGCCCTTATGCGTGAAGGTAACGCATGGGTTGAAAAAAGCGATCTCACCACGCTCCGACTTCTCGGAACCGTTGGTGAAACGATTAAGGAACCTGAATGGACCTGGTATTACGATATCGTAGGAAAGGGTAAATGCCCTATCGTTGATACATGGTGGCAAACCGAAACTGGTGGTATTCTGATAAGCCCACTTCCGGGGATTACTGCCTTGAAACCAGGTAGTGCTACAATTCCTTTCTTTGGTGTTCAGCCTGTGCTCCTTACCGAAGATGGTAAAGAAATTGAGGGGAATAATAAATCTGGTTTACTGGCCATGAAAGCCGCCTGGCCTGGAATGATGAGGACGCTTTATGGTGATCATGAGCGCTTCAAGCAAACCTATATGGCCATGTATCCAGGTTACTATTTTACAGGTGATGGTGCCCGTCGTGATGAAGATGGAGATTATTGGATCACTGGTCGCGTTGATGATGTTCTCAATGTTTCTGGACATCGGATTGGTACCGCTGAGGTCGAGGGAGCAATTGGTAAAGCTCCGCACGTTGCCGAAGCTGCCGTCGTTGGATTCCCCCACGAGATCAAGGGTCAGGGAATTTATGCGTACGTGACCCTAATGGCTGGTGTTGAAGGTTCTGATGAGATTCTAGCGGGAATTGCTGCATCTGTCAGAAAAGAGATCGGTCCACATGCGAAACCAGACAAGATTCAATTTACGCCTGCACTACCTAAGACACGTTCTGGTAAAATCATGCGTCGTATTTTGCGAAAGATCGCCGAGAATGAAGTTGATAAACTAGGTGATATCTCAACTCTTGCAGATCCTTCCGTTGTAGAAAATCTAGTTGACGGTCGAAAATAATCTAAACGCTTAGAACCAAAAAAGGGCTCGATAATCGAGCCCTTTTTTTGGTTTGACCTGTCTTTTATTTGACGATGACGGGAATCTCCTTGGGAAGAGCTTCCTTGGTCTTAGGAATGCTCAAGGTTAGAATACCGCTCTTGTATTCGGCAGAAATCTTATCAGCATTTACATTCTCAGGAAGTTCAATGGTTCTCTCGTAACTTCCACGAGCTATCTCGCGAGCGAGATGCTTTACCCCTTCATCCTCTTTGACCTCTGCCTTTTCTGCTTTGAGGGTAAGGGAGTTGTTTTTCATTGAAACTGCAATATCATCTTTTTCGAATCCAGGTAGCGAAAATGCAAGTTCGTAATTTTTCGTATTTTCTCGTGCATCCATTGCAGGGCGCCAGATACTGTTACGAAGTGAAGCCTGGCTCCTTTCATCAAAAAAATTCGTCATCATATTGTCCAAGTTCATGTTAATCCTGGGTCGGGCTATTTTTACAAGTGTCATTAGTATTTCTCCTTTTATTGTTTAATTTTTTTTTAACTCAACACGGCTCCTTTCAATCGAATCCTGTGCCAAAGTGATATATACGCCATATTGACACATGTTGTCAATTTTGCTTGACCTGTTTTGTCACACGTCTGTCATAATGGCTATAGTTTTTTGTTTTTTGCTGGAAATGGTGTATGAATGGCAGAAATTAGATAATATTAATATTCCATTGACTGAGCTTCAAGTACTTGAAACCCTTCTCATTCGCGTCTAGTTTCAAGCGTTTATGATTATCACAAACCAATCAACTTTGACCAGGACAATTATTTTCCATATTCTTGTATTGTGCATGCTCAATATTTCTGTTGTTGCTCAGACGGGAAATCAGGTAGATACTCTGGATTATCCGGCACTGGAACAGGAAATCGGGCAGATGCTTATGGTAGGAATCCGGGGTACTCATCTCAACGCCAAGGTGATGGAGCAGACCAGGAATCAGATAAGTAATGGTGATATTGGCGGCATCATTTTTTTCAAACATAATATTAAAAATAGTCGTCAGTTTCGAATTTACGTAAAAAGTATTGCCGCCATACCTGTACAACTTCCACTCCTCCTGGCAGTCGACGAAGAAGGGGGCAAAGTTCGCAGGCTTCGTGAATCTCAAGGATTTGAAGAGTTCCCCTCTGCTGCCCATGTGGGTGGGAGTATGGACATCTCTGATGTATATGATATTTATTCAAAAATGGCTGCTCAAATCAACGGGACTGGATTAAACTTAAATCTGGGACCCGTAGTTGATGTTAATATTAACCGCATTTCGCCTGCGATCGGGCAATTAAATCGTAGTTTTTCAAAGGATCCAGGTAAAGTATTTGATTTTGGTGAAGCTTTTATTCGAGCTCATCGAGATGCGGGTGTTCTAACTACTTTAAAACACTATCCTGGTCATGGCAGTTCTCGGGAAGACACCCACAATGACTTGACTGATATTTCAAGCACATGGAGAAGTTCTGAGCAACTACCATTTAAACGTTTGATTGATTCAAATCGGGTGGACATCATCATGGCAGGACATCTTTTCGATCGAGGAGTGGATTCAAAATATCCAGCATCCCTGTCGAAGGCACATATCCAACAAACTCTCAGGGGAGAGCTAGCCTATGAGGGTGTCGTTATCACTGACGACCTGCAGATGGGTGCCATTATTAAACGCTTTGAGCTCGATGAAATTGTTATCTCTGCTATCAATGCCGGCTGCGATATCCTTCAATTTTCTGACCCCCTGGATATTGATGCTGATATGCCTAGACTCATTCGGAATATAATCATCAATGCTATCAAGGATGGAAAGATTGATCCACACAGGATCCATGAATCATACCAGCGCATATCGAATCTAAAACAGGGGCTCGCTCAAAGCTCCGATTTAAACACTGATTAAGAGTAACTATGGCTTCTAAATTCGCCACAGTCATCAATTGTATGGATGGTCGAGTCCAAGAACCAGTTATTCAGTGGATGAAATCCCAGACAGGTGCAGATTACATTGATGTGATCACGGAAGCAGGTCCAGACCGCATAATGGCATCTACAGCAACGGCATCTCGACTTATTTTGCAGCGTATCTTAATTTCTAGAGATAAACATAATTCTACCAATCTTGCTTTAGTTGCACACTTCGACTGTGTCGGTAATCCGGTTTCCAGGGATGTGCATTTGCATCACCTAAAACAAGCTGGAAAAATCATTGAAACCTGGAATCTTGGTATGCACATCTGCTTGATCTGGGTTAATGAGAATTGGCAGGTGGAATTGATCGAGGAAATTATTTCTTAGTTTTCTGGTTTCGCCGCATCCCGATTAGTCCGGGGCGCTCCAATGGAGTAGCGCTAAATAATTCCTCGAATTCTATCTCATTCAGATCTTGAAAAACTGGTACTTTACCCGTATTAAAAGCCGGTACTGGCAGAAACCCCTTATTGGTACTCTGTTTGGAAAAACGATTCCAGGGACAGACTTCCTGACAAATATCACAGCCAAAGATCCACTCCTCCATATTTTCCCTGATTTCTGAGGGGATGTCTTGATCGGGAGCCAGTTCAGTGGTGGCATAAGAGATGCATTTTGAGCCGTTCACCTGATAGGGCTGCTCAATGGCATCAGTTGGGCAAGCATCAATACAAGCCGTACAGGTTCCGCAATGATCAGGAACTGCCAGATCATATTGATTAAAAATTTCAGTGGTGATTATCTCTCCCAGAAAACCCCAACTACCATACTCTTTGGTAATAATATTTGAGTGTTTCCCCTGCCATCCTATCCCCGCCGCAGTTGCCCAATGCTTCTCTAATACCGGGGCAGAATCAACAAAAATCCTGAAGAGCTGACCGCGCTGCCTCCTACTCAAACCTTCAATCTGCTCTGCGAATAACTCTCCTGCCAGATCATGGAGGATATCTTTCAAAGTGTGATGGTAATCGGTACTACGTGCATACTTAGAGATAACACCGTCCAAGACGGGATTAGGTTCCTCTTGATGATAATTTACATATATCGAAATCACGGATCGGGCACCAGAAAGTAATTTTGCTGGATCCAGACGTTTGTCCAGATTGCGCTCCATATAGGACATTTGTCCCTGATATCCACGATCCAACCATTGGTTTAAACGATCAGCCTGAATTTCATCAACCTTGGCGACCCCCAACTTGGTGATCCCCAACCTGATTCCAGTTTCTTTAAATTCCTGATAATTCAGCATGACTCGTCATAGATGGATCAGATATTGATATTTGTTCCACCAAAGATTCCCTTTTCAGTCGAAACCAATTTACAGGCAACGTTTGCAGGATCATGTTCGAAAAAGATTATGGCATCCTTTTCCAGAAGATCTGGTAGTATTGATTTTTTCTCAGCAATACTTCTCAGGGGTTCATTGTCATAAGCCATCACCCAGGGGATCGGAATATGAGCCTTCATGGGGAATAGATCCCCACCGTAGAGGAGGGTTGTCGTTCCATCAGAGATCAACGGTAATTGCTGTCCTGCAGTGTGACCATGTACTATTTCAAGACCAATATCATTAAAGATTTCAGTGTCAGATTTCAAGATCTCCAGCATCCCGTTTTGGGCCAGGACTGCCCAATTCTCAGATAGATAACTCGCTTTATCCTTTTCATTGGGATGATTGGCCAATTTCCAATTCTCTTCCTGAACCCAATATTTTGCATTGGGGAATGTGGGGACAAGCTCCTCCCCCTGCAATCGGGTATTTCCACCGATATGATCAAAATGCAGATGGGTACAGATCACGTCTGTGATATCATTTACATCTATGCCATGCTGCATCAGGCTGGCAGGTAGAACAAACTGGTCTGTATTGATTTTGAAGATTTCCCTCATTCTTGGTTGCCACTTGTCACCATTCCCTGTATCAACCAATATTTTCCTATCGGCTGACTCTAACAATAGCGTGCGTGTGACCATCTCTATCCGATTTAAATCGTCAACTTCAACCTGTTTGCTCCATAGAGTTTTGGGAACGACACCAAACATGGCGCCACCATCCAGGGCAAAAGTTGAAGTTACTATTGAGGTTAATTTATAAGATCCAATGTCCATATTAATCCTTTTTAGCCTCTTCAGCTACTTCATCAGAAGTATTAAATGTTGATTTGAATTTAAGCGATACATTCACCAGGCCAATAAGGACCGGGACCTCCACCAGCGGACCGATGACAGCGGCAAAAGCTTCACCCGAATTGATACCAAAAACGGCGACAGCCACGG
>JABMPR010000301.1 GCA_013202895.1 bacterium
CTTCCAGATATTTGGGACGTGCATTCCGATAATCAACATAGTAAGCATGTTCCCAGACATCCACTGTCAACAGAGCTGTTTGACCAGAGGTCATGGGTGTTCCTGCATTGTTGGTTGATACAATCGCCAGAGACCCGTCAGAATTTTTTACCAACCAGGTCCAGCCCGAACCAAAATTGGTGACTGCTGCTTTTGTGAATTCTGTTTTAAAATCGTCAAATGAGCCAAATTGATTGTCAATCGCTTCAGCCAGCTTTCCTGAAGGAACACCACCACCATTAGGGGATAGACAGTTCCAATAAAATGTGTGATTCCAAACCTGAGCAGCATTATTGAAAATACCAGCACTGGCCTTTTTAATAATATCCTCCAGCGACAGGTTTTCAAATTCAGTACCAGGAATCAGATTATTCAGATTGGTTACATAAGCATTGTGGTGCTTCCCGTAATGGTAATCAAGGGTTTCAGCAGAAATCACTGGTTCTAATGCATCTTGGGCATATGGTAAAGCAGGTAATTCATGTTTCACAATTTATCTCCTTATTAAGACTAAAATATTACGATTTTTATCATCTATACATTATACACGAAGTTTCACCCCAGCAAAGTGCCAACTTCATGTAAAACATCAATATAAAATAATCTATGTTTCAAGAATGATGAACTGTTTTATGCACATTATTTGCGTACAGTTCACCCATATAAACCATGATGGTTTTAAACGGTTTTCAATTCATTCACCATCAAAATTGTTAGATATTGATAGTAACCCTTGAGCCTTTCAATCCTTATTTTCATCCCATTGTGAGTGACACTTCCAGCCATCGGTTCATTAGCTTAATAATATTTCTATTTATCACAGCATTTTTGAATGCTGAAATCATCTACGAGTCTGGAAATCTTCTGGAATTTATCGGTGGTAACTCACCCTCAACAGCGTATGACAATTACGTCAGTCATGTATCCGAGGGAATTGTATCTCCCGGATATAATGATTATGGACCTGACTGGGTTGATGTTCAAACAAACGGTTTTGGTAACTATCGGATTATTCCTCAATTCGATTACACCTTGCAGCATTGGCGTTACATTTTTCAAGCCCTGCTTGAGGGTGACCTGGCAGCTGCGGATCAGATGTTAGCGGATTCAATTAGCACGTTTCGGTATGAATTAGTCGAATTCCAGGATCTTCTATACGGAAGAACCTATTACATGATCCGTGAAATATTGGACATGTCTTATGTTGATCCTAATCAACTTCTGGTGGCTGGAGATGAGGTTACCGGAAGTTTTGCCAATGGTTGGGGGCTTTATATACTTAACCCGAATGCAACGCGACAACAGGTTGTTGTGGAAATTCCGCATCCCTGTGACGATTTTATTTCTCCCTATCTCGGAACAGAAATGTTTCTTCAAACGGATGCCTTTGCGCTCCTCCTGGCTGGAGCTGGTCGTGAAGTAAGATGGAATGGTGATGCACCATATAACAACAATAAATCGCTCTCAGATCCATCTCGTATTGACAATTCGGTTTTCCAGGTTTTCCACGAGGTCTTGTCTGATTCTTTGGTTAATATTGGACCGCATTCACCTCTTGTTATCCATACCCACAGTTTTGATGACAACGGTGCTCACGAAGGTTTTCAAAGCATTGTTCTCTCTGGTGGGTGGGATGCTGGAAATGCAAATAAACCGATTCGCGATTTATCCGATGATAACCTGGATCTGGTGAACTTTACCAGTGAATATCCAATTGCAGCCGGAGCTTTTGGAGATCATCCAGCGCTTAGAGTAGATGATTATTATCGGGTTCATTACAATGGTAGCTTTTTATACCATGGAGAATTTCAGAATTACCCAATGCCTCACACCTACACATTGCTGGGACCCAATACCGGCGTTCAAATGAACTATCTGCGCCAGTTCTTTGACAACGGCGAAGTATATGAGCCATGGGTCCAGGTAGAGTTGTTTGAGAAACCACAACTCTTTCAAGATTTGGACATGCCTCTTACAGATCTTTATGCCGGAACATACCCCACTTCATTTCAGAATTTCAGTATATTGATGGACTATTATCAGCATTTTATCGAGGCCCTGGAAGCATACCTCAGCAACTGGGAATCGGAAGCTGACATCACAGCACCACAAGCCATCAACAACTGGCGTACGACTTACGATGGTCGAACTTACGTTAACCTTGAATGGGATCCGGTTTTCGATACAAATCATAAAACATACCGCATCTTTTTTGATGATGACAGTATTACAGAAGCATCGCCCTATCTGGACCGTTCTTCAGATATTCGTCTAAGCAATCCCAGCCGGGATCATTTCATTTTTGGTGATTTAGATCCCGATTCAAACTACGTTTTTAAAATCCAGGCCTTGGATCATTTTGACAATATCGGACCCCTTAGTGAAGCGATCAGTGACAGCCTCCCCGGACATGAACCAATACACATATTAGAAAATTTTGATGCTGGGGAAATTATCCTGGAATCTTATTTAGATGAGGATATTGATCCGGATTCCTGGGACCTGGATCCAGATCGCACATTTATGAGCTCTCCCTATTCCTTGAATATCTGGGGCAATACCTGGAAAATACAGACTATCGCCCCCTATCTTGTTGAATCCTCCGCTGTCTTCCAAATCGCAGCCTACGTTGAACATCTTGGTGAAGTCCAGGGTATTGCTTTTCAGGATTCACTCAACACTCTTTTTTATTCTCTGGATGGCACGCAGCAAATGGATATTGAAGAATGGGTGACAGTTTATCAGGGCTATTTTCCTGAGGAGACTTGGAATCTCTATCGACTTCCCATAGGTAATGATTGGTTGGCACGCTTTGAGTATTCTCCAAGAATAACCGGAATCATCTATATTAACGATCACGATTTTGATCCTAGCGCTCAAATCTATTTTGACGAGCTATTTGATATCACCAACTCTCTCCCTTTTGCCCCTGCTGTAGAAATAAGTTATACAGAAGGTCAAGTATATCGGAATTTAGCCCACGCCCGCAGTGTAGATATCGGGTTTGAAGCAATTATTGAAGATGCCGATAGCGATACCCACTCCTATTTATGGAATTTCGGGGATGGTGAAATCAGTCAGGAGAACGCACCCTTACACACGTTTCTGGTTGAAGATGATCATTATTACACGGTGTTACTGCAGGTTTCAGACGAATCTGGAAATATGGGTCAAGCTACGGTACAAATTACGGTAGACGATGGGGACAGTTCATTCCCGCTGACACTGAATTTTGTTGGAGATATAATGATCGCTAGACGTTATGCAAATGCTGGCGGTATCATTGAAACAGGTGGTGTTGAATCCATTTTTGAACCCACAATTGATATCCTGGGGAATGCCGCGGACCTGACTATCGCAAATCTGGAATGCGTCATGACCATCGATGGAACTCCCCATCCAACAAAATCTGTCGTCTACAGGGGCCTTCCTGAATATATCCCGGCAATTGCAGAAGCAGGTATCGATGTGGTTTCTCTCGCGAATAACCACACTCTTGATTATGGTTTGGTTGGTCTTCAAGCCACCCAGCAAACACTCGTAGAAAATAACATTCTACATTATGGCTCGGGTATCGATAGCGATGAAGCCTATGCCCCTACTTTCACAAACACAAAAGGGGTCTCCATTGCCTGGCTGGGAAACAGCGATCGAACAGGGCAATACAATAATGCCCAGCCCTATTTAAACGCCGGGTTTAACAAGCCTGGATTCGCTTATTTAACCCCCTACTATTTGCTTCAGCAAATCAGCGCTGTCCATGATGTGGCAGACCTGGTTGTCATGGAAATGCATGGGGGAAGTGAATATTCATCTGCTCCAGGAGCCGGATATGATAGCTTTGAATTTGGAGTCGGGATTCCAGCCGAAGATTGGATAAGACCCAGAGAAATCACCAGGCATATGGATTTACCCGGTGATAGCGATGAAGATGAGAACTATTCACCCCTAATGGATGTGCCGCATATGTGGGATCGGGAAATTCGACATTTTGCCGTGGAATCAGGTGCTGATCTGGTTGTGGTGCACCACCCTCACATTATTCAGGGTTTTGAGGTATATAATGGCACACTTATCGCGCACTCACTGGGAAATTATGTGTTTGATCTCAATTACCATGAAACTTTTCCCAGTGTGGTTCTTAATGCTGAAATAAATGAAGAAGGCTTTCAAGCCTTCTCAGCCGTGCCCGTCTATCTGGATGATTATATTCCAGTGCCAGCACTGGGACAGCTGGGAGTTTACCTGCTGGATTACCTGGCAACGAAGTCTCGTGGGCTGGACACCTATCTGTATGTCGACAGAGAAAATACCATCGCCAACATCTGGATTGATACACTCTCCATGCCGAGAACTCACATACAGAAAAGACAATCCTTTAATCTGGAATTGGAGGGCTCCTTCTGGGTCTCAGAACCCATCAATATTCATCAATTGGGAAATATTTCCTCCCTGGAATCGCCACCGGGTATCGGTTGGGAGTACCGTCTGGGTCGTGAACTTTTATGGTATGGCAACATGGAAGACGAGGGCTCCAGCCAATGGAATCTTAACAGCAGCGGAGAGTGGCTTGACGTCACCGAAGCATATAGTGGTGAAAGATCAATCGGGCAGTATCGTTCGCCATCATCTGGGGATAATGTGGTAACAAACCTGGAGAATCGCATTCGCGTTGATGCCAGTAAAAAGCACCATGTTGCAGCTTATATCAAAACCCAGAATGGCAGCGGAGTCACAGTGCAAGTTAGATATTATGCCAATCGGACAAGCTCAACGATCCTGACAACTCATTATTTAACTTTTGGAGTTACTGGAACCCAAGACTGGACCTATTATCACAAGGAAACAGATCCACCGGACAATGCTACTTATTTTGATATTCGCCTTAATAGCGACATGCCTGTTGCTGGCGATGCTTATAGCTGGTTTGATGATGTTCATCTTATTGAATGGACGGATTGGGACTCTGCACCGGTAGCTGAGATAATTTCTCCAAATGAGTACTACTTTTTGCAGCTCCGCAACAGCTCAACCACACCGGATCCCAATATAGAATTTACAGAAACCGTCTATCTGGACCCACAACCGGTTAATGTTGATCTTATTGCCAATGAAACTGTTGGGCTGGTTGATGCTGAAATTCAATTTCAAGATGCATCCACAGGACCCATTGGTTGGTGGGCCTGGGATTTTGGAGATGGTCAAACCAGCATGGACCAGAATCCACTTCACATTTACCCAGATCCTGGATTTTATGATGTCAGCCTGACCATCATCGATAATTTTGGGAATTATCTCACAGAGACAAAATCTGATTATATCAGAATTTTCACCCAATATCTTCCAGGCGATCTGGATTTTAATGGTCAAAACTCCATTAGTGATATCATTATTCTGGTTAACATTATCATTGGTGAGATAATACCAACAGACGCTCAGAGGGAGACAGCCGATATCAATACTGATGGAAATGTCAATGTGCAGGATTTGATCCTGCTAGTGAATATTATTTTGTTTGACTAATCTCCTTTCAGACCTGAGTGATTCTTCGGGGCAGCAAAAAAATTAACCATTGAACATATTTCGCCTTATTTTATAGTTAACAATTAACCCTTAAAAACTATTTTGATCACATGACTGTTTGGCGTGTTGTAGACATTATTAAGTCGAGTACTGAATTTCTCGCAAAAAAAGGCGTACCGGATGCCCGTCTGGATGCCGAAATGCTGTTGGGAAAAATTCTCAATAAAAACCGTCTCGAATTGTATCTTTTTTATGATCGTCCCCTAAGCAAGGAAGATCTGGATGCATATAGAGAATCTATTCAGCGGCGTGGAACCCGGGAACCCCTGCAACATATTCTGGGCGAAACCGGATTTATGAACCTGACACTAAAAATCGGCCCCGGTGCGCTGATCCCCCGTTCTGAAACTGAGATTTTGGTGGAAAAGGCTATTACTTTAATGGGTAATAGAGATGGACGTATTCTAGATATTGGCACTGGTTCCGGGTGCATAGCTATATCACTGGCGCAGGTTCTGGAGAAGGTGGAAGTCTTGGCTGTGGATATTTCAACTGAGGCATTAAAACAAGCCCGCGAGAATGCTATCCTGAATCAGACAAGAGTGATTTTTCAGGAGCTTGACATTCTTAAAACGTTGCCACAATTAGAGCATCGCTTTGATCTGGTCGTCTCCAATCCACCGTATATCTCACCTGCTGAAAAGCCTTTATTGCAAAAGGAGGTCGTAGATTTTGATCCTCATTTAGCTCTGTTTGATGATGTTGACGGGCTCACTTTTTACCGTCGATTTGCTAAAATTCTACCCCAGCTGTTGAAGCCTAGTGGACAATTTTTATTTGAATTTGGTGGTGCACCCCAGGAAAAACCGGTTTTGAATATCTTTATGGAAACAGGGTTCCATGATCTGGAAATTGTTCAAGATTATAATGGAGATCCCCGAGTTATTGTCGGTCGCTATTCTCCCTGAACTGAAAGGATATACTAAATGGTCTCCCGCATCATCGCTTATAGTTTTATGATCATACTTCTCGCCGCTCACTTTTCCCGAGGAAATAACGAGATGCTGGCTGTGATTACCCTTATTGTGCCTTTTCTGCTCTTCATCAAACAAAAGTGGGTGATCAACTCACTTGAAATAATAGCCTATCTGGCTGCCCTTGTCTGGTTATATGGAGCTTCTCAATATATTCAAACAAGAATCGCAAATGGAGATGACTGGGTAAGACTGCTTATTATCATGGGCTCTGTTGCCCTATATTCTGCCTGGAGTGGCTATTTTTTGCGATCCCCTCGAATCAAAGAAGTTTACGGTCTGGACAAATGAAATCCAGGGGAATCATATCAGCAAATGACCTCTTTCTGCAAGGATCTCAATATATCCCTAGCTATTATCAGGGGAGCCATGTACCCCTGCTCCAATCCTGAATTGGTGGCTGCAGTGTCTGAGGCTGGAAGTATAGGCATGGTTCAACCCCTCAGCCGTGGCTTATCACCATTTTTTGCAGACCGGAAAAAGTGTGGTAGATGTAAAGTAACTTTTACCGGTTAAGGATATCATGGCCGAATATCACCTACTCCTTAACTTATAACACCTGCAGTTGATCATTGCTCCGCTGGGAAATATAGAAGAATTAGAATGTCACTATTGAATTATTGCTCAATTCCATTGTCTGGGAGTTTCTGGGATTAGTTTCTTTCGAGGCAGACAACCCTGAAAATTTGTTCAAAAACAAACTAATTGTCGCTCTGCTGATTACAAAACGTTGAGCCCGCCATCATCTAGTTTTAGTGGACGCTTCCAATAGTTGTATTGTGGTGTCCATTCAGCCTCGCCCATTCCAGCCAGACCCAGTAAACCCCACATGGAACAATAAATATCACCAGGACCAAATTCACTGGAATTCTTACGAAAGATTTCGTCACCAATTCGTTCATAGAAAACGGCCCCTGGTGAATTTGTTTCACCCTCAGTAACAGTCTGCTCGCGGATGTAATCGCCACCACCATGGGATGCCAGGCGAAAACGCCAGCCTCTTGAATTGGCAAAACGACGCTGTAGTTCGGGCGGGTCCTTTGAAACCAGGGTCACGGACATCGCAGATTCCAGGTGGGGTAGAAATCCATTGAAACCGTCTGCCCAAAGCATGCAGTAGCGGCAACCCTGACCCATATTATGGATCATGAGCAGTTTGTCATGCTCACCAAAGAGGTCCAGCAGGGTGGTTTCTCCCTCCAATGTACTAAAACTATAGTTACGTACTGTTTCTCCGGGGCTCACCTTGCGAAACGCGTTCAGCTTTTCTTTTAGCCCATAAATCTGTTGCTCAATATGTCTAATCTCGTCGTTCATAATGATTCCTTTCAGAAAAAATAGATACCCCCTTCAAACCTGCTGTAGTTGAGCCAGATAGCAAGCTCACATTAATATACACTTGCAGACAAGCCCATCCAGGCTCAAACCAGCGTTGCCTTTTGCTTCAGAATTATCAAGCTTTTTGTGGGTTTGGGGCAGATCATTGACGTATTAGTGATGGCTCCTGTTTTATATCATTCTAATTGCAATTTGTTCATAATAATTGTTGGATGAAATTGTTGCTGCAACAATTTCAAATTTGCGCAGGTATGCGGAACAATAGTCTTCTAAGGCTCTAAATTCATGCAACATAGATGAGAATTCATCAAATATAATTATGGTTCCTGGTACAATAATATCATCTGCTGATGTCAATACATACAGTGTTGATGAATATAGATCAGCATCATTATGAATTATTAACTGATGTTTATTGTCGTACGCTTTTAGGAAATCTGGAAGTGTCTCTTGAAACATTCCCTTTAGGAAAGAAACTCTGTCATCATCTATCTGAGGAAATTTACCATCGACATTGAAAGTCGTTTTTCCCTTATTGCCAACAAACTTATTCCATGCTTCTGGTAGACCCGTGAATGTGTCAAAACCAAAAAAACTGGAACTGGGATTAGCGTTTTGATTTGCCCAGAATTTGATACTGGCACCTTCAAAAACACCAAACTCACAATAATAGACTGTCTGATTGTTAACAAGCTCATTGATGTATTCATACATCTTGTATCTGTCAGGAAAGACGGGGTATTCTTCTTGATGTGTTTTGCGAAATGTTTCAAGTTTTGGCAAATGCGATGCATATCTTAGCTTTAAAGAATCGGGGAAAAGTTTTGAAAGTGTCCGTTTCCCAAGTGCTATTAGCGTTGGGTTCATTAGAATCTCCTATTTGATAAACAGGCCTTGTTTCAGATAAAATATCGGATGAGCACTGCTTATTAAAGTTGATATTGCTGCTAAAGCACCTTTCTGTTGCTTGAGAATGGTGGCCTTATATTCTCTTTTGTTCCTGCAATATCAGGCCTTCAACTTAGCTTTTAAGGTGGTGCTCTATCCAGCTATATTTTCTGATTCATTCTCCTGAAAATATACCTGAGTCCTTACTTGAGACTCTGAATAAAAATCAGTTCGGCGACATTCGCGGGCTAATTTCAATTCAATCCGTGCAAGGATAGAACCACTCGCAAGTGCTAAAAAAACTTCAACAAACTGCAGATTCTTTATATTTCTGAAAGATATCGTTTAATTTGGAGCATGCAAAACGTCTCTCACAGAACCTTGAAATTATTGGCAGCCCTGGTCTGGTATATCGGGGTGGTGCTCCTGTTTATAAAGGGTTCTACACTGGCTCAGGATGCCCACAAGTTAGAACCGCAAGCCATGGGAAAAACTATAGCCTGGGTGGCTGGTATTATTATCGGAGGCGTCAAAACCCGGTTTATCTTTCTAAACAGCTGTCGTAGGAACATGGCTCGCATTGATGCTTTGGATACACCTAAGATCTGGCAGTTTTACAGGATCCGTTTTTTTATCGCGCTAGTGCTCATGATCTGGTTTGGCTCTTTTCTTTCATGGGTTTCACAGGGGAACCATAATTTCCTGGTTGCCGTAGCTATTCTGGATATTAGCATTGGCTTTGCCCTGCTTTTAAGCAGTCAGGTTTTTTTCAAGCAAAAACTTTTGTTTTCTAAATCTTAACTTCTTCCTAAGTGAGATATTTCAATGGCTTTTCACTTGTTAGATTGCTCTTTCCTAATGATAATAATGCCTGAAAGACCCCCTCATAACCTCCATCAGTGCCCAACTTTTACAGGTAAAAACGAACTTCAGATTGCCGAAATCATGGTTTCCCGCCTTCTAGTGGTATCTTAACGTAATAAGGTTCTATACGATCAATTTTCAGAAGCTTGTTCCCTCTGGTTTTTAGTCCGTTCCATAATTTTTCTCACTGAATGCCCGAAATTATTACACGACTCCACATTGGCATGAAGCAACCTAGCTTTCTGTTTTCCTTGACCTGTCATATTGTACCTGAAGAACTCCTTTTCCCTTCATCCTACCCGCATCTACATTAGTTTCAGTCATGTATTCCTGGATAACAATTCTGAGACCGCTGAACCTACTGCAAGCTGCTCTGGCTGTGCTTCTGACGACAGCTTTCCTGGGTGAGTTAGCACAGATGAATACCGTAGTTTTGCTTATCCTTTCAGTCATCTGCATCAATGGCGCTGGAAATATCATCAACGACATATATGATATTGAAATTGACCGGATAAACCGTCCTGAAAGACCTCTTCCATCTGGAAAAATGAAACTTTCAACTGCCCGAGCTTATATGATCGAACTCTTTACTCTGGGAATTTTCTGCTCCTGGCTCATTTCCTTAGAAACTTTTATCATTGCAGGGCTGATTGCGACCCCCGTCCTCATCGCCTATAGTGCCTGGTTCAAGCGTTTACCACTCCTTGGAAATATCACCGTTTCATTTATGCTCGGCCTTACCTTTATTTATGTTGGCTCCGCTTTTGGAAAAATTGAAGCAACAGTCGTAATGGCTACGCTTGCCTTTGGATTTACCCTCATTCGAGAACTTGTCAAAGACCTTGAAGACATTAGGGGAGATCGTGAGCTTGGAGCCAGAACCCTGCCCTTGATTTGGGGAGAACAGCCAACTGTCAAATTTACAATTCTAATCATTTTGATTTTCGCAGTGCTTGATCTATTACCATTTGCTTTGGGAATCTATGGTGATATTTATCTATGGCTGGTTTTATTGGGAATTAATATTCCTCTGCTAATCAGCGTCCGTGTTTTGTGGAAGCATCCCACCAACATCAATTATGGTCGAATCCAATTATTTTTAAAACTGGATATCTTTGTGGGTCTGGCTGCCATATATTTTAGTCGTCCCTTATAACCGCTTATCCCCTCGGGGATCTTGATAAGGAAATCTCGTGTCTGAATTCGTTCACCTGCATAACCACTCCCACTATTCACTTCTGGATGGCGCAGCTCGTATTGATCAAATCATTAAAAAAGTATCTGAACTTGAGCAGAAGAGTTTTGCCCTCACTGATCATGGTAACATGTTTGGAGCAGTTGAATTTTACAAGGCGGCAAAACAAGCTGGAATCAAACCTATCATTGGTATGGAAGCATATGTAGCTCCCGGTGCCCACACAGAGAAACGCTCTCCTGCAGAAGGTAAGCGGGCTTACCACCTGGTGCTGCTGGCAAAGAATGAAACTGGATATCGTAATCTTCTGAAGTTGACATCCCTGGCTTATCTGGATGGTTTTTATTTTAATCCAAGGGTAGATAAGGATCTGCTAAGAAAGTACTCCGAGGGTCTGATTGCCACAACAGCCTGTCTCAGTGGACAGGTCACATATTATGCAAGTCGTGGTGATTACGATCGGGCTCGTGAACAGGCGCTTGAGTATGATGAGATTTTTGGTCGTGGTAACTTCTTTTTAGAATTGCAGAGACATTTCACCCTTGAAGGAAAAGAATTTGAACTTGAGGCAATCGCCCGCGAAGTCATCCAAAAGGTTTCTAAAGACACTGGAATTCCATTGGTCGCCACCAATGACGCCCACTATGTAAACGCCGACCATCATACGGCACACGATGCGTTGATCTGTATTGGCAGGGGTAAATTTGTAAGCGAAACCAAGCGCATGAAATACGATACGAAGGATCTTTATATAAAAAGTGCAGATCAGATGGTTGAGCTTTTTAAAGACGTTCCTGAGGCAGTTGAAAACACATTACGTATTGCCGAAATGTGCAATTTTAAGCTCGAAACTGGTGTCAACCACATGCCTGAATTTCCGGTTCCAGAAGGGCTCTCGCTAAACGATCATTTAGATAATCTTACCTGGCAAGGCTTAGATCGTCGGATAAAAAACGTTGATACCCGATACAAAGAGCGTCTGGAATATGAATTGGGTGTTATCAAAAAGATGGGGTTCCCGGGCTATTTTCTGATTACCCACGATTTTGTTAATTTTGCCAAAACTCAAGGCATTCCCGTGGGACCTGGTCGAGGCTCAGCGGCCGGGAGTCTAGTGGCATTCTCCCTCGGTATAACTGATCTGGACCCGCTGCAATATAACCTGCTCTTTGAGCGTTTTCTTAATCCTGACCGAATAAGCCTGCCCGATATTGATATTGATTTCTGTTATGACCGTCGTGAGGAAGTAATCCAATATATGCGTGAGCGTTTTGGTGAGGATTCTGTCACCCAAATCATCACTTTCAACAAACTCAAAGCCCGGGCTGTGATCAGAGATGTGGGACGTGTACTGGAAGTACCTATTAAGGAGACGGATCGAATTGCTAAATTGGTGCCAGAAGAACTGGGGATCAGCTTATCCCAGGCTTTAATAAAGAGTCCCGAACTTAAACAAGCCTCTGAATTGGATGATATTCATAATAAGCTATTCGAATATTCTCTGGTTCTGGAAGGAATGAATCGGAATGCCGGTAAACATGCCGCTGGTCTGGTGATCGCACCGGGAAAACTCACCGACTATATCCCCTTATACAAATCCGCTAAAGACGGCTCGATTACCAGTCAGTATGACATGAAAGCGATTGAGAATGTCGGGCTTATAAAATTTGACTTTTTAGGTCTCAGAACCCTTACAGTAATCAAGAATGCTGTGAAACTGATCAAAGAATTTCAGGATGTTGATCTGGATATGGACAATATTCCCCTTGATGATCCTGCTGTTTACAAATTGTTTTCTGATGGATTAACTGTTGGACTATTTCAATTTGAATCTACTGGGATGCGGGAATATCTGAAAAAACTGAAACCCACCGTTTTGGAAGATCTTTTTGCCATGAATGCTCTTTATAGACCGGGACCCATGCGCAACATCAATGATTTTATTTCTCGAAAGCATGGTGAACAAAAGGTAAGCCATCTGCATCCGCTAATGGAGGATATCCTAAAAGAAACCTACGGGATCATTGTATATCAAGAGCAGGTGATGCAATTAGGTTCGGTAATTGCGGGCTTCTCTCTCATAAAAGCAGACCTTATGCGGCGGGCTATGGGAAAAAAGATCAAAGCCTTAATGGATGAGATGAAGGAAGAATTTATCAGCGGTGCCAGAAAGAATGACATTGATGAGAAGCTGGCCTCACAGATTTGGGATTTGATCGAAAAATTTGCCGCTTATGGGTTCAACAAAAGCCATTCTGCTGCCTATTCGGTAATTGCATATCAGACAGCATATCTGAAAACTCATTACCCAGTCGAGTTTATGGCGGCAAACCTGAGTTCTGAAAAAGATAATACTGATAAAATTCAGATGTTGCTCGCCGAATGTCGCAAGTTGGGCATTGAGATCATCCCTCCTGATGTGAACTCAAGCAACGTCCATTTCTCACCTGGAGGGGATCGTAGCATCATATATGGTTTGCATGCTATCAAAAAAGTTGGTGCTAAAGCTGCAGAAGCAATCATGGAAGAGCGCCAAAAGAATGGTCCTTTTATTTCCATTTTTGATTTTTGCTCCCGAGTTGACTCCCATAACACAAACAAAGGTGTCATAGAAGCCATGGTTGGTAGCGGTGCCATGGACTCTCTACCGGGAGCTCGCTGGGAAAAATTCTTGAGTGTCGAAGATGCTGTGTACCATGGCCAGCGCATTCAAACTTTGAAGAATACCAATCAAACAGATCTCTTTGGCCGTGGCGGTGAATCGGTCATGATCCGTGAACCGGAATTAAGTGAAGCCCCCTCCTGGAAAAACATGGATTTGCTAAATCGAGAGCGAGAATATATCGGTTTTTACCTTACCCGGCATCCGCTCCAGGGTTTCGAACAGGAGATTCAGACTTTTTCCACAATGGACCTCCTCGATCTAAGCGCAGTTCGTGATGAACAAGAAGTGCGGGTAGGAGGCATCATTTCCAGCATGAAAATCCATTATGATAAGCGCAATAATCAAATGGCCTTTTTTACACTCAATGGTTTGAACGGTTCGGTTGAGGCACTTACTTTTTCAGATCCATTCTCCAAATTCAAAGATTATATCGTTAATGATTCACAGGTCTTCATGGAAGGTCGGGTTTCAAAACGCAGTGATGATGATGTGAAAGTGCTGGTGAATCGGGTGCTTCCTCTGGAGGAGGCTCAAAACGAATATACTCGAGAAGTCCATATAGCTTTTGATCCAAGTCAAATTCCAGGTGCTGATCTCGATGAGATGAAGGCGCTTGCCAATCGCTTCTCGGGCGCCTGTAAATTACTGTTTCATCTACGTGAAACGGACAAACCAGAGCGCATAATGCTAGCAAAAAGTATCAGGGTCTCTGCTAATCGTATTTTTATCCGGACCCTACGAGAATCATTTGGAAATGAAAACGTCTGGCTACGGTAGAAAACTGAGCTTAACTATGCCAACATTAAACTTTCCTGAAAACTCACGCCTGGTTTCAAACAGATTTATATTCTTATATGTCCCGCTTTATTCACACCTGTTGGTACTATAGGCCTGATGATTGCTGTCATTCAGAGGGTAAGCGAAGCCGAGGTCAAGATCCATGGAAAATCCAGGGGAAGGATTGGAATCGGTCTTGTTATTCTACTAGGCGTTTCTGAGGATGATGAAATCCGCGATGCTGACTGGCTGGCTGAAAAGATCGTGGGTATAAGGATATTTGCAGACAGTGATGAGAAGATGAATCTCTCCCTCCGGGAAATCGAGGGGAAGGTGTTAGTGATATCCCAGTTTACTTTACTGGCGGATTATAAACGTGGTCGTCGTCCAGGTTTTACACATGCCGCAAGGCCTGATACTGCGATCCCGCTTTACGAATATTTTATGGACCAGCTCTGGAGGAATGATATTCAAGTGGAAAAGGGGGAATTTGGGGCTGAAATGCAGGTGAAGATAATGAATGAGGGACCTGTTACCATGGTTCTGGATAGTCGGGTGAAATTTCCCCGCTAACACCCCTTCTTTAAACTAGTTTGGTAGGTCCCGAATCTACTTATCTTTCCTCTTAAGTCGGAAAGGATACTATGTCGCAAATTGGTAGAATGAACACTCTGCATGTGTTAAGAGAAGTTGAATTTGGCGTTTATCTGGATGGTGAAGAGCTGGGGGATATATTGCTTCCCCGTCGAGAAGTTCCTGAAGGTGTCAAAGTCGATGACCAGCTGAAAGTGTTTATTTATTTTGATTCCAAAGATATAATCATTGCGTCCACTAAAGAGCCCAAAACACAGGTCGATGAATTCGCCTATTTAAAGGTCGTTGACACGAATCAGACTGGCGCCTTTTTGGATTGGGGGCTGCCAAAAGACTTGCTGGTACCATTCCGAGAGCAAAGCCATCCAATGATAAAAAACCGTGAGTACGTTGTATATACCTACCTCGATCGGGTTAGTAATCGTATCGCGGCGAGCACCAAGCTGGATAAATTTTTACTCCAGGATACACCCCGTTGGTCTGTTGGGGAAGAGGTTGATTTATTAATTGCGAGCCGAACTGATCTTGGTTACAAGGCTATCATAGAAAATGAACAATGGGGGCTGCTGTTTAAGGATGAGGTCTTCAGGCCCCTGGAGCAGGGTTTACGATTAAAAGGTTTTATTAAACAAATCCGACCCGATGGAAAAATAGATCTTAGCCTTCAAAAACCAGGACATCTGCACCTGGACTCCGCCAGTCAAAAGGTCCTGGATATGCTTCAAGCTCAGGGTGGTTTTCTGCCCCTGACAGACAAAACAGAACCTGACATTATCTATAAAGAGTTTGGCCTCAGCAAAAAGGTTTTCAAACGTACGATTGGCGGCTTATACAAAAAGCGTATCATTCAACTGGAGCCAGAAGGAATTCGGTTGATAGATAAGGTTTAGTCAGACTCTCTATTGGAGAAAATATGATTACTGTTGATGACCTGCGGTTTGCATATCCTGGAACCAAGCAAGACACTTTAAAGGGACTCACTTTCAATGTAAATGAAGGTGAAATATTTGGTTTTTTAGGACCCAGTGGAGCGGGTAAAAGCACAACCCAGAAAATTCTCATTGGGATTTTGAGAAAATTTAGAGGGGAGGTCAGTGTCAGTAATACAAATCTACGAACTTTGAAATCTGAATTTTATGAGGATATCGGCGTAGCGTTTGAGACACCCAATCTTTATTCAAAATTTACGGCACTGGAAAATCTCAATTTCTTTAAGCACTTTTATGCCGGTAAAATCCGCGATCCTCTTAATTTGTTGGCAGCTGTGGGATTGGAGGATGCCGCAAAAACTCGTGTTAGTGATTTCTCCAAGGGGATGAAGGTCCGTTTAAATTTCTGTCGAAGCCTACTTAACAATCCTAGTTTAATTTTCCTGGATGAGCCAACATCCGGTCTAGATCCGGTAAATCTGCGAAAGATATTGACATTGGTTCAAGCGGAGAAAGCCAAGGGTCATACGGTCTGTATCACCACCCATGACATGCATGTTGCTGACACGCTTTGTGATCGAGTGGCTTTTATTGTAGATGGAGATATTACACTTATTGATTCTCCTCGAGAACTCAAACTTCAGCATGGGGAGCGACAGATTGAGGTGGAGTATAAGCTTAACGGTATCGTGGAGAAAAAAATATTTTCGCTTGATGGAATTGGTGAAAACCCAGTATTCAAAAGTATCCTGGATACGAATTACATCGAGACCATCCACTCTCGTGAGGCTAGTTTGTAGGATGTTTTTGTAAAAACGACTGGGCGAAATTTAACTTGAGACTTTCAGCCGCAATCGCACAGGATATTCGATTCCAGTACAGGCATGGTTTTTATTACGTCTATGCCATTCTAACCGTCCTCTACATCGTGGTTCTACAGCTATTACCGGATCAGCTGCTTCAGCCAACGCTTACCCTGATTCTTTTTAGCGACGTTTGTACTTTAGGTTTCTTTTTTATCGGCGCCATTGTCTTACTGGAACGCAGTCAAAACATTACCGAAAGTCTCTTTGTAACTCCCTTTTTGTTGCACGAGTATTTGCTGGCCAAACTCGTCTCATTTTTGGTACTATCAACTGTGTCTGCTCTCATAATCATTGTAGGTTCAGGATCTCAAAAGGCTGACTTTTTATGGTTCATATACGGTCTTATCATGAGCTCAATCCTGTTCACTCTTTTTGGTCTGCTTTTCGCGGGAAACAGATAAAATAGCGATGTATCGAAAAGTTTTAAATAAGCAACAATCGGCATACTTAGTAACAAACCGGCAGCCAAAGATCGGACAAAATAATCATTTACGCTTTTTGCCTTGGTCGCGAAAAGCAGACCAAAAAGAGTGAACAGGATTGAGCTCATGATAAGACCGTATATGA
>JABMPR010000302.1 GCA_013202895.1 bacterium
CAGAGATCGTGAGATGCCGGAAGAAATTAACCGACTTGTAACTGATGCCATCACTGATCTGTATATTACCACCTCACAGGACGCCTCTGAAAATTTGTTCAATGAAGGCATATCGGAGGACAAGGTTCACATGTTGGGTAATCTCATGATAGATAGCCTGGTTAGTCAACTGGAACAGGCTTCCGCATTCGATCTTAAGCTGAGAGATCTAACAGACGCGCCCCTGGACCAAGCCTGGTCCCAGTCTGAGAATGGCTATGCAGTAATGACCTTTCACCGTCCATCAAATGTAGATGAAAAGCAAGCCCTAGGTGTGTTGGTTGACCAATGGATCAAAACTTCTGAATTACTACCCATTATTTTCCCAATCCACCCCCGCACCCAGAATAGGCTTGAAGAGTTTGGCTTAATGCAGAAACTGCAAACTGCTCCCAATGTTTACTTGACCGGACCCTTGGCTTATTTAGAATTCTTAAAGTTGGTGAGCCAGAGTGCTCTGGTGATTACAGATTCTGGAGGCATCCAGGAAGAAACTACCTATTTGAAAATTCCCTGCCTGACGGTGCGTCCATCAACGGAACGACCCATAACTATCTGGGAGGGCAGTAATCAATTGATTAAAGCTGAAGAGATATACTCTTCTTCGACCCAATGTCTCAGGACTAAAGATGCCTCTTATCGTATCCCAAAGTACTGGGATGGTAATACGGCCAGCCGGATCGTACAGCTTTTGGAAAGCTATTCCCAAGCATAATATGGAAAACGCAATAAATTGAATTTCAGCATAAAACCTTTGTCAATAGTGAACCCAAACTCTAATCAATATTTAACTATTATTTTTTAACCATTGTAGTAAATCATATACATTACACGATACTAAGGAATTTTAAAAAGATGACAAATCTCACATTTCATGAACAATCAATTGAACTCTCACAGCGCGAAGCAAAAAATGGACATAAATCAGCCGTTCTGTGGTTTACTGGTTTATCTGCGTCTGGAAAATCAACCATTGCAATGGCCTGTCAGAAGGAGCTCTTCAAGCGTGGCTATCAGGTAACTGTCCTTGATGGTGACAATGTTCGGCATGGCCTCAATGCTGGTCTCGGATTTAGTGAAGCAGACCGTGTCGAAAATTTGCGCCGGGTGGCCGAGGCAGCCAAACTATTCGCTGAATCGGGCTTTATTGTATTGTCTTCCTTCATTTCTCCCTTTAGAAAAAATCGGGATCTGGCCCAGAGCATTATTACACCCATGAACTTTTACAAGGTCTTTATTAAGGTAACAATGGAGACCGCTGAAGATCGGGATCCCAAAGGTCTTTACAAACTGGCTCGAGAAGGAAAAATCAAAGATTTTACCGGTATTGATTCACCATTTGAAGAGCCGCTTTCAGCCGATCTGACCATTATAAATGATACCCAGAGCATCCAAGCCGGGGTCGATCAAATTATTGACCTCCTGAAAGAGCAACACATCATTTAGTTAAATCCTGGTGAACTTGGATTGAACTTTGCACAGACAAATGAGTTAGTATGCTGGTAATGGACAATTATTTTTTTCTAAATGAGGGACGTTTAAATGCAATTTATTGATTTAGCAAAACAACAGGGATTAATCAAAGCTGCCCTGGATGACAGGATCCAAACCGTTTTAGCCCATGGAAAATACATCATGGGTCCTGAAGTAAAAGAAATGGAAGCCCTTTTAGCTGGGTATGTAGGCGTCAAGTATTGTGTGAGTTGTTCATCAGGAACCGATGCCCTGCTCATGCCCCTCATGGCCTGGGGTGTGGGTCCCGGCGATGCTATATTTACCACCCCTTTTACATTTATCGCTACTGCGGAGGTGATCCAGCTTCTGGGTGCCACACCCATATTTGTGGATATCGATCCTAAAACTTACAACATATCCCCGGAACTCTTGGATAAAGCTATCAACAAGGTCATCGAAGAAGGGCAACTAAATCCCAAGGCCATCATTCCGGTAGATCTCTTCGGCTTACCGGCAGATTATCCGGCGATTGAAACTATTGCCAGAAAATATGACATCAAACTCCTGGAGGATGCTGCCCAAGGATTCGGGGGGCAGATCAATGGTCAAATCGCAGGCAGTTTTGGTGATGCTGCAACCACCTCATTTTTTCCGGCAAAACCACTGGGTTGTTATGGTGATGGTGGTGCAATATTTACAAATGATGAAGAGCTGTATGAAAAACTTGTATCCATCCGTGTTCATGGCAAGGGTGGGGACAAATATGATAACATTCGCATAGGCATAAATGGACGCATGGACACCCTGCAGGCAGCCGTGATTCTCGAAAAATTCACTTTATTCGCTGATGAAGTAAAGCTGAGGAATAAGGCGGCTACTAAATATAACTCCTTGTTAGGAGAAACTGTCGTAACGCCACATGTTCCTGAAGGATATACCAGTGTCTGGGCTCAGTACTCAATCCTGGCAAAAGATGCCGAAGAACGGCAGGCATTACAGGCGAAGTTGAAGGAAGCCGGTATTCCGTCTGCGGTGTATTATCCAATACCCCTTGATCAACAGACCGCCTTTGCCCACTTGGGCTATAAACCTGGAGACTTCCCGGTCAGTGCCGAAATGAGCCAGCGCATATTCAGCCTGCCCATGCATCCCTACCTGGAAGATGCTGATATCGAGACTATATGTGGTGTAATTCGGGGCTGAGAAACCAGAATTTTTAATTTCGACCCTGTGGAATCCACCAAAGGTGGAACTCCGGGGGAGTTATTCCACGGGGGAGAAATCCCCGCATGAAAGACGAGCGCCGAACCTATTATGTATACATACTTACAAATAGGAATCGCAGACTCTATATTGGCATGACAAACGACCTATATAGGCGAATAAAAGGACACCAAACAGGACAAACAGGTCTCGCGGCCTTTTACAAAATGACGAAATTGTGTTTTCAGGGTCCGGGGTAAGCTTGTAGTTGTAATGAATATTAAACATGTTGAAAAGGGATAGGAATGAGTGAGTATAAAATTTGTGTTGTAGGTGCCGGCCGCTGGGGAACCAACCACATCAAAACGCTTCATAATTTGGGAGCGCTGGCTGGCATCGTTGAATCTAGAGAAAACCGCCGGGATGAACTAAAAGCACTCTACCCTGAAATCAAATTATTCCATAGCGTGACCGATGTTTCTCTGGATGAATTCGATGGTTTCACCGTTGCAACGCCAGCAGAAACCCATTTTGAAGTAGGCTCCTATTTATTGGAACACGGTAAACACGTCCTCATCGAGAAACCCATCGCCTTGAATACGATTGATGCAGGCAAGCTGAAACAACTTGCTGATAAGCACGCTGTGAATTTAATGGTAGGGCATGTCCTGCTTTTTCATCCCGCCATCATCAAAATCAAAGAGCTGGTTGATTCTGGAAAAATCGGAAAGCTTGAATACATCTACAGTAATCGCTTGAATCTGGGGACAGTGAGAACCGAAGAGAATATCCTGTGGAGTTTCGCCCCTCACGACATCGCCATCATCCTGCGCCTGATGGGAGCCATGCCATTTCAGGTGGGGGCCTGCGGCGGCAGCTACGTCCAGCCTAACATTGCCGACGTGACAGTGACCCAGTTGC